>NZ_JBHJQI010000021.1:0-83380 GCF_042262805.1 Streptomyces sp. NPDC056361 | reverse complement strand
CGGCGACCGGGGGTACCGGTCGCCGCCCCCACGGGACGGAGGACGGGGCTCAGCCGGCGAGCTTCGCCAGGGCCGCGTCGATACGGGTCAGGGTCTTCTCCTTGCCCAGGATCTCCAGGGACTCGAAGAGGGGAAGGCCGACCGTGCGGCCGGTGACGGCGACGCGGACCGGGGCCTGAGCCTTGCCGAGCTTGAGGCCGTGGGCCTCGCCGGCGGCCAGCACCGCATTCTTGAGCGACTCGGGGTCGCTCCAGTCGGCGTCCACGAGCTTCTCGCGGGCCGTGGTGAGCAGCGCGGCGGGCTCGCCCTTCATCGCCTTGTCCCACGAGGGCTGGTCGAAGACCGGCTCCGGGAGGAAGAGGAAGTCGACGTTGGCCGTGATCTCCGAGAGGACCGTCATGCGGGTCTGGGCGTGCGGCGCGATGGCCTCCCAGGCGGCGCGGTCGAAGTCCTCGGGCGCCCAGTTGGCGTGCGGGGCGTTGAGCCAGGGCTCGCAGGCGTCGGTGAACGCCTTCACGTCGAGCATCCGGATGTGGTCGGCGTTGATCGACTCGGCCTTCTTGAGGTCGAAGCGCGCCGGGTTGGCGTTGACGTCGGCGATGTCGAACTTCGCCACCATCTCGGGGATGGTGAAGAGGTCCTGGTCGGCCGAGAACGACCAGCCGAGGAGCGACAGGTAGTTCAGCAGGCCCTCGGGGAGGAAGCCGCGCTCCCGGTAGAGGTTGAGGGAGGCCTGCGGGTCGCGCTTGGAGAGCTTCTTGTTGCCCTCGCCCATGACGTACGGCAGGTGGCCGAAGGAGGGGATCTCCTTGGCGATGCCCAGCTCGATCAGCGCCTTGTAGAGCGCGACCTGGCGCGGGGTGGAGGAGAGCAGGTCCTCGCCGCGCAGGACGTGGGTGATCTCCATCAGGGCGTCGTCGACCGGGTTGACCAGGGTGTAGAGCGGGGCGCCGTTCGCGCGGAGGATGCCGTAGTCCGGCACGTTCTCCGGGGTGAAGGTGAGCTCGCCGCGGACCAGGTCGGTGAAGGTGATCGGCTCGTCGGGCATCCGGAAGCGGACGATCGACGCGCGGCCCTCGGACTCGTACGCGGCCTTCTGCTCGGCGGTGAGGTCACGGCAGTGGCCGTCGTAGCCGGAGGGGCGGCCGGCGGCGCGGGCGGCCTCGCGGCGCTCGTCGAGCTCCTCGGTGGTGCAGTAGCAGGGGTACGCGTAGCCGCCGGCGAGCAGCTTGTCGGCGACGTCCTTGTAGATGTCCATCCGCTGCGACTGGCGGTACGGCGCGTGCGGGCCGCCGACCTCCGGGCCCTCGTCCCAGTCGAGGCCGAGCCACTTCAGCGAGTCGAGGAGCTGGTTGTACGACTCCTCCGAGTCGCGGGCAGCGTCGGTGTCCTCGATGCGGAAGACCATGGTGCCCTCGTTGTGCCGGGCGAAGGCCCAGTTGAAGAGGGCGGTGCGGACCAGGCCCACGTGGGGGTTGCCGGTCGGCGAGGGACAGAAACGGACGCGGATGTTCGCGTTAGCCACGCTTGATCACCTTATTGGTGAGAGTGCCGATGCCTTCGATGGTGACGGCGACCTCGTCGCCGACGTTGAGGGGGCCGACCCCGGCGGGGGTGCCGGTGAGGATGACGTCGCCGGGGAGCAGCGTCATGGCCTCGGTGATGTGGACGACCAGGTCCTCGATGGAGCGGATCATGTCGCTCGTCCGACCCAGCTGGCGCTGTTCGCCGTTGACCGTGGCCTGGATGGCCAGGTCGCTCGGGTCGAGGTCGGTCTCCACCCAGGGGCCCAGGGGGCAGGAGGTGTCGAAGCCCTTGGCGCGGGCCCACTGCTTCTCGCGCTGCTGGGCGTCGCGGGCGGTGACGTCGTTGGCGCAGGTGTAGCCGAAGACGACGTCCTTCACGCGCTCGCGGGGCACCTCGCGGCACATGCGGCCGATGACCACGGCCAGTTCGGCCTCGTGGTGCAGCTGGTTGGAGAAGGAGGGGTACTCGATGGCGTCGCCGGAGCCGATCACCGAGGTGGTGGGCTTGAAGAAGGCGACGGGGACCTCCGGGACCTCGTTGCCGAGTTCGGACGCGTGCTCGGCGTAGTTGCGGGCGATGGCCACGACTTTGTTGGGGAGCACGGGCGGCAGGAGCCGCACCTTGCTCAGCGGGACCTTGGTGCCGCTGAGCTCGAAGTCGGTGTACGGGATGCCCTTGATGATGTCGAGGACGAGGCCGCCGGACTCGACGGTTCCCTCGCCCTCGACGGCGCCGAAGGCCACATTGCCGTCGATGGAGAATCTGGCGATGCGCACGAGTGCTGTCGCCCCTCACTTGCTACTGGCTGGAGTCTGACGCTCCAGGCTAACGCGGCGAGGGGGCGGCCGACCGGCGATATCGCCGGGGTGAACGGAGTGGGCGACGCCCGTCCGGGTCAGCGGGAGGCGGCAGCGTACGGCTGGGGCTCGTACGGGGCCGGGGCCTGCATGAGGACCGTGCGGCGGGGGTTGGCCGTGTTGCCGGGCAGCTCGACCGCGTACTCCGGCTGGGCGCCCCGGCCGAGCTGTGCGGCGTCCGCGAGGTGGGCGAGGGTGGAGCGGCGGGGGTTGGCCGTGGTGCGGAGCGTCGTCGTGTTCATCGCGGTGATCTGCCCTTGTTCCGGGACGGGCGCCCGTGCGGGCGCGAAGGGGTGTAAAGCGTCAGGCTAAACATGCGATTCCCTTCGAATGCATGGCTGAGACATCGATTCGCGTGTGAGTTTGCTCACCACGCACGACACATTCCGGGCATTACGGATGGTCGCCGGTCGCTACGGAAAGGGACATTCCGCCACTGAATGCTGTATTCCGCTCCTGATCATGCCGACTGGGACACACGGGGATGCCGGTTCATTGGAGGGGAAAAGTCCGAAACCTCCGTGATCATCTTCTACATGGGGTGACACAACGTGCACAGGTTGTCATTCCCCTCACAGTGCGACACGCGGCCCTTGTTGGAGGTCCGGCACTGTGCTGGAATTCCACGCACCGCCGCGGGTTAACAAGCCGGCGCGCAGGAGGCGCGACGCAGCGCCGGCCGAGTGGCGGGGAAGGGGGAACTGCGCCGGTCACCGATGACCACCTGGGGTACTCACGTACCTCGACTGACGCCGACACCGTCCGCTCCGTTCATCCGGAAGGACGCCTGGTCAAAAGGTTGCGACGCTAGTGCAGGGACGTTTCAAGAGGGATGGCTCGGGGTCTCCCCAGGCCCGCCAGAGCCGAGCGGAAGCTCAGGCGGAGCAGGAACCGCGCGCCGGGACCGACCGCGGTCCCTCGGCCCCGCACGCCCCGAACCAGGGACAGGGACCGTCCGGCGACGCCGGTGACGCCGGCAGGCGTGCGAACGGCAAGAACGGCAAGGCCGCTGCGGCCGAGCCGTCGGCCGCGCCCGTCAAGCCCCGCGCCGAGAACGAGGTCGGCCCGCGAATAGCCCTGCGCAACTGGCGCATCTCCACGCGCCTCGTCGCCCTCCTCACCCTCCCCGTGGTGGCGGCGACCACCCTGGGCGGCATCCGCATCAACGAGTCGCTCCAGGACATGGAGCAGCTCGACCACATGCAGCTGCTCACCAAGCTGACCCGTGAGGCGACCGACCTCGCGCAGGCGCTGCAGTCCGAGCGCGACCTGTCCGCGGGTCCGCTGGCCAACGGCCGCCCGGTCAGCGACTACCAGGTCGCCAACCCGCGCCGGAAGACGGACCGCGAGTACAAGGCCTTCCTCGACGCCACCGAGGACATCCCGACCACCGAGGGCGACGAGGCGCTGCGGAGCATCCGCCAGAACGTCAGCCAGATCGCCTCGCAGGTCATCCAGCTCAACACGATCCGCGGCAACGCCTACGAGAAGGGCGTCGCCCACTCGGTGACGGTCGAGGCGTACAGCCGTCTCATCCGCTCGCTGCTCAGCCTGTCCCAGGACATGGCGCAGGCGACCAGCAACCCGGAGATGATCAAGCGGACCCGCGCGCTCGCCGCGTTCTCGTCCGCCAAGGAGTACGCCTCCATCCAGCAGGCGATCATCGCCGCCGCGCTGCCCCCGAACGACAAGACCCCGGGCCGCATCCAGCAGGGTGACCGCCTGTACGCCGACGCCGCGCTCAACTCCGAGGGCGTCGAGTTCAAGTCGTTCCAGGCCATCTACGAGTCGACCGGTGGCGACGCCGCCGAGAAGACCGCGTCCCTCACCGGCGCCAACCCGTCGATCGTCGCCGCCGACAAGTACGCCGAGCGCGTCCTGAACGCGGACGACGCCATGCCCGGCGGCACCCGGCGAGGCCACCTCAACTTCACCGACGAGTACGGCATCAAGATCAACTCCATGAACGTCATCGAGGACGGCCTCCTCGGCGACATGGAGACGATGGCCCGTGAACTGCGGCAGGAGTCGCAGCGCGAGGCCATCATCAACGGTGCGCTGATCCTCCTCGTCCTCGGCGTCTCGCTCATCGGCGCCTTCGTCGTGGCCCGGTCCATGATCCGGTCGCTGCGGCGCCTCCAGGACACCGCGACCAAGGTCGCCCAGGACCGCCTGCCCGAGCTCGTCAAGCAGCTCTCCGAGTCCGACCCGCAGGACGTCGACACCTCCGTCGAGTCCGTCGGTGTGCACTCCCGGGACGAGATCGGCCAGGTGGCCGCGGCCTTCGACGACGTGCACCGCGAGGCCGTCCGCCTCGCCGCCGAGCAGGCCCTCCTCCGGGGCAACGTCAACGCGATGTTCACCAACCTCTCGCGCCGTTCCCAGGGCCTCATCCAGCGTCAGCTGTCGCTCATCTCCGAACTGGAGTCGCGCGAGGCCGACCCGGACCAGCTCTCCTCGCTCTTCAAGCTCGACCACCTCGCGACCCGTATGCGCCGGAACGGCGAGAACCTCCTCGTCCTCGCCGGCGAGGAGCCGGGCCGCCGCTGGACCCGCCCGGTCCCGCTGGTCGACGTGCTCCGTGCCGCCGCCTCCGAGGTGGAGCAGTACGAGCGCATCGAACTGGCCGCGGTCCCGGCGACCGAGGTCGCCGGCCGGGTCGTCAACGACCTCGTGCACCTCCTCGCCGAGCTGCTGGAGAACGCCACCTCGTTCTCCTCCCCGCAGACGAAGGTCCGGGTCACCGGTCACGCCCTGCCCGACGGCCGCGTGCTGGTCGAGATCCACGACACCGGCATCGGCCTCTCCCCCGAGGACCTCGCCGCGATCAACGAGCGGCTCGCGTCGCCGCCCACCGTGGACGTCTCGGTCTCCCGCCGCATGGGTCTCTTCGTGGTCGGCCGCCTGTCCCTGCGACACGGCATCCGCATCCAGCTGCGCCCCTCCGACTCGGGCGGCACCACCGCGCTCGTCATGCTCCCCGTCGACGTCGCCCAGGGCGGCAAGAAGCCGATGCCCAAGCCGGGCGCCGGCGGCCAGGGCGCGATGCCGCAGGGTGCCTCCGCCCCCGGCGGCCGGCTCCCCGGCGGCCCCGGCGCGGCCGGTGGCCCCGGCGGCGGACGTCCCGGCGGTCCGGGTGGCGCGCCGCAGTCGGCGGCCGGCCGGATCGGCGCCGGTGCCGCGCGCGGCCAGGTCGGCACGAGCGGTCCCCGGGCCGCGCTGCCCGCCCGCGACGGTGCCCCGCAGGCCCCGCAGCCGCGCACCCCGCAGCCGCAGAACGCGCAGCTCGACCAGACCGGTCAGCTGCCGCAGGCCCCGCAGAACCCGGACGCGCTGCGCCCGGGTCCCGGCGGCGGCGGTCTCATCGGCGGTGCGGCCAGCGCCATCCCGTCCCGTACGGACGTGTGGGGCAGCCAGGGCCAGGGCAACCAGGGCGGCGGCCAGACCGGCCCGCAGGCCGGACCCGGTGCGCCGCAGCACGCCCCGCAGGGCAACCAGCCCGGCGGTTACGACTTCCCGCGCGCCGAGCTCCCGGGGGGCAACCCCCAGCCGCAGCGCCCGCAGGCCGCGAGCTGGGGCAACGACCCGCAGCAGCAGCCGGTCCGGCGCCCGCAGCAGGAGATGTCCCCGCTGGACGCCCCGCGCGGCCACGAGGACCCGGAGTCGGCCGGCCTGTTCGGTGCTCCGGCGGCCCCGCAGGGTCCCGGCTCCACCGGCCAGTTCCCGCGCCCCGACTTCGGCGCGCCCCAGCAGGCCCCGCAGGCTCAGCAGCCGCAGGTCCCGCAGGCGTACCAGGGCGGTGTCCAGGACCCGGCGTCGACGGCGCAGTTCCCGCGCCCCGACTTCGGTGCCCCGCAGGGTCCCGGCTCGACGGGCCAGTTCCCGCGCCCGGACTACGACGCGCCGCAGGGTCCCGGCTCCACCGGCCAGTTCCCGCGCCCCGACTTCGGCGCGCCCCAGCAGGCCCCGCTGCAGGGTCGCCCCCCGCAGGCCCCGCAGCAGCAGGCCCCGCAGGCGTACCAGGGCGGCCAGCAGCAGCAGTTCGGCCGGCAGCCCTACGTGCCGCAGGCCCAGCAGCAGGCTCCGCAGGCCCCGGCTCCGCGGCAGCGGAACGGCGGCGACTTCGGCGCCCCGCGCCCGGTGGCCGAGCCCGGTCAGCAGCAGCCGCAGCAGCCGGCGCTCCAGCAGCCGCGCCGTCCGGAGGCGCTGCCGCCGGCCGGTACGGGTGACGGTCGTACCCCGCTGTACGACACGCTGGAGACCAACTGGTTCCACCAGGAGCAGGCGGCCCAGCAGCAGGCCCAGCAGCAGGCGCCGGCGGACGTGGCGCAGACGACGCAGACCCCGGTCGTCGCCCAGCCGTCCGCCCCGGCGCCCGCCGACGGCGGCCGGCAGAACGGCGGGGCCGCCTGGCGGACCTCGCCCAACGACGAGCTGGTGCGCCAGGCCGAGCGGGTGCGCAAGCCCGCGGCCGGCGGCGTCACCACCTCCGGTCTTCCCCGGCGCGTGCCGAAGGCCAACCTCGTACCCGGGACCGCACAGGAGCAGGCCCACACGGCCGGCCCCCAGGTCTCGCGTGCACCCGACGACGTCCGCGGCCGGCTGACCAATCTGCGCCGCGGCATCCAGCAGGGCCGACAGGCGAACAACTCGACCACGGGTAGCTTCCACCTCGGTCCGAACCATCAGCAGGAGCGTTAGTTGAACGCGATGAGCCAGGCGGCGCAGAATCTGAACTGGTTGATCACCAACTTCGTGGACAACACCCCTGGGGTGTCGCACACGGTGGTGGTCTCCGCCGACGGACTCCTGCTGGCCATGTCCGAAGGATTCCCCCGCGACCGCGCCGACCAGCTGGCGGCGGTCGCATCCGGACTGACCTCGCTGACCGCGGGTGCGTCCCGGATCTTCGAGGGCGGTCCCGTCGCGCAGACGGTGGTGGAGATGGAGCGCGGCTTCCTCTTCCTCATGTCGGTCTCCGACGGTTCCTCGCTTGCCGTGCTCGCCCACCCCGAGTGCGACATCGGCCTCGTGGGCTACGAGATGGCGCTGCTGGTCGACCGGGCCGGCAGCGTCCTCACCCCGGACCTCCGCGCGGAGCTCCAGGGCAGCCTGCTGCACTAGCCGGTTCCCTACACCGGACAGCCATTCACTACGACTGACAGACAGGGCGGTACGCCCCTCCGTACCGCCCCGTCACCGTTCACCGTCCGGCCGCCCCACCCGGCCCCCCACCGGCCCCATCAGACGGCAGAGAGTTTGCTGTCACGCCCGGAGGATTCATGACCCCGCCCCCCGCCTCTCACGATCCGTACGGCGCCTCAGTCGACGAGTACGGACATGAGGGCGACCAGCCGCTGGTGCGTCCTTACGCGATGACCGGCGGCCGGACCCGGCCGCGCTACCAGCTCGCCATCGAGGCGCTGGTCAGCACCACGGCCGACCCGGCACACCTCGCCACGCTGCTGCCCGAGCACCAGCGGATCTGCCACCTGTGCCGCGAGGTCAAGTCGGTCGCCGAGGTCTCGGCCCTCCTGTCGATGCCGCTCGGCGTCGCCAGGATCCTCGTCGCCGACCTGGCGGAGGCCGGCATGGTGGCCATCCACCAGCCGGGCAACGGAGAGACCGGCGGCACGCCGGACGTGACTCTGCTCGAAAGGGTGCTCAGTGGACTTCGCAAGCTCTAGCGGCGGTGCGGCCCGGTCGACCACCAGCGCGAAGATCGTGGTGGCGGGTGGCTTCGGCGTGGGCAAGACCACGTTCGTCGGCGCCGTCTCGGAGATCAACCCGCTGCGTACCGAAGCCGTCATGACGTCCGCGTCCGCGGGCATCGACGACCTCACGCACACCGGCGGGAAGACGACCACCACGGTCGCGATGGACTTCGGCCGCATCACTCTGGACCAGGACCTGATCCTGTACCTCTTCGGTACGCCGGGCCAGGACCGCTTCTGGTTCATGTGGGACGACCTGGTCCGCGGCGCCATCGGCGCAGTCGTCCTCGTCGACACCCGCCGCCTCGCCGACTGCTTCCCCGCGGTCGACTACTTCGAGAACAGCGGCCTGCCGTTCGTCATCGCCCTCAACGGCTTCGACGGCGCCCAGCCGTACCAGCCGGAGGAGGTCCGCGAGGCCCTCCAGATCGGCCCCGACACCCCCATCATCACCACCGACGCCCGCCACCGCGCGGACGCCAAGAGCGCGCTCATCACGCTCGTGGAGCACGCCCTCATGGCGCGGCTCAAGTAGGACGGCGGAGCGGAACCGGCCGGGGCGGCTGTCATATGCCCCTGCCGGGGCGATCTGTGTCCTTCGACACGACCGCCCTCGCGTTCATAACATTTCGACAGAGAATTGGGGCGCCCCGGACACCCGACGCATCCGATCGGTGTCACTGCGCTCACCTGAGCCCCGCCTTTTGGCGGGGCTCGCTCTTTATGCCCGTTTTACGCGCACTCCGAACCGTGAGAAGAAGCTCTGTCCCACTGTTTGGAACGGACCCCCTTCACGTGCTGCAATTCATGAACTCCCGAGTAGTACGGCCCTGAACGAAACACCGGCACAACGTAGGTGCCGACGCCGAGAGGTTGTTGGTCGAGTGAGGCGCAGCAAGGAAAGCTCCGCGGAGCAGGAGGCGGCGCGGGGCAACTTCACCCCGCCGTCGCGCGCGGCGATGTCGCCCGCGGACGTGCCCGTGACGCCGCCGCCGGCCGCGGTCGCCGCCAAGGGCAGCTCCAGCAAGCTCTCGCCCCGCAACTGGCGGGTGCCGACCAGGCTGAACGCGATCCTCCTCATACCCGTGCTGGTCGGCCTGGTCATGGGCGGCTTCCAGGTGAAGGGCTCGATCGACACCTGGCAGGAGGCGCAGGACGCCGAGAAGACGGCGCTCATCGTGCGCGCCGCCTCGGAGTACAGCACCGCCCTGCTCAACGAGCGGGACCTGACCGCCGCGCCCCTCCTCGCCGCGAAGAGCGCCGAGGACCGCAAGAGCGACGAGGTGACGCAGGCGTACGCCGCCACCGACGCCGCCCGCGCCAAGTTCGACGAGGCCGCCAAGAACCTGCCCTCGGGCCAGGGGCTCGAGCGCCGCCTGCGCCTGTTCAAGGACGAGGAGCCCAAGCTCGACGCGCTCCGCAAGGCCGCGTACACGCGGGCCCTCGACCCGGTGAACACCCAGCTCGGCTACACCGGCGTCCAGCACTACCTCACCGAGTTCTCCAACGAGCTCGGCCTCGGCACCGGCAACGTCACCAGCTACGGCCGCAGCGTCTACGCGATCCAGCTGGCCAAGGGCGCCGAGTCGCTCCAGCGCTCCATCGGCACCCAGCTCCTGGTCCGGCCCAGCCGCCAGGAGGCCGTCTTCGCCCAGCAGTCCGTGGCGTTCAACTCGTACAACTACCTGGAGCAGATCGCCCTCGGCGAGTTCAGCTCCGGCGGTGCGCCCGAGGACGTCGAGCTGCTGAAGAAGGTCATGGCCGGCAAGGCCGCCGACGGCGCCAAGCAGATGCAGGCCGCCGGCGTCGAACTGCCCAAGGGCAAGGACGGCTCCGTCTACTCCGGCGTGGCGTCCGCCATCGGCAGCGCCAAGGGCCCCGAGGGTCTGGCGGCCCTGAAGTCCAAGGGCATCACGGCCGAGACCTGGATGGCCGTCGCCACCGCCAAGTTCGACGGCTACACCGAGGTCGAGAAGGCCCTCGTCGACAAGGCCGTGGCCGAGGCCGCGAAGATCTCCGACGAGTCCAAGACGGACGCCTGGGTCAACGGCGGCATCGTCGTCGTCGCCCTGCTCGCCGCCTTCATCCTGGCCGGCATGATGGCCCGCCAGATGAGCCGCTCGATGCGCGAGCTGCGGACCGCCGCCTTCGGCATCGCCGAGCAGCGCCTGCCGATGCTGGTCGACCAGCTGTCCCGTACCGAGCCCGGCCGGGTCGACACCCGGGTGCAGCCCATCCCGATCGACTCGCAGGACGAGATCGGCGAGGTCGCCCGCGCCTTCGACCAGGTCCACCGCGAGGCCGTCCGGCTCGCCGCCGAGCAGGCCATGCTCCGGGGCAACGTCAACGCGATCTTCACCAACCTCTCGCGCCGCAACCAGTCGCTGATCGAGGGCCAGCTGACCCTCATCACCGACCTGGAGAACAACGAGGCCGACCCGGACCAGCTGGAGAACCTCTTCAAGCTGGACCACCTGGCGACCCGTATGCGCCGCAACGGCGAGAACCTCCTCGTCCTCGCCGGCGAGGAGCCGGGCCGCCGCTGGGACCAGCCGGTCCCGCTGGTCGACGTCATGCGCGCCGCCTCCTCCGAGGTGGAGCAGTACGAGCGCATCGAGCTGGCCGGTGTCCCGGAGGCCGAGATCCACGGCCAGGCCGTGACCGACCTCGTGCACCTGCTCGCCGAGCTCCTGGAGAACGCCACCACGTTCTCCTCCCCGCAGACCAAGGTCCGCGTCACCGCGACCCGTCTCCCCGACGGCCGCGTGATGGTCGAGATCCACGACAAGGGCATCGGCCTCACGGCCGAGGACTTCGCGGACATCAACCACAAGCTGGCCAACCCGCCGACCGTGGACGCGGCCGTCTCCCAGCGCATGGGCCTCTTCGTGGTCGGCCGGCTCGCCGACCGGCACGGCATCCGGGTCCAGCTGCGCCCCTCGGGCGAGCAGGCCGGGACGACCTCGCTGGTCATGCTGCCGGACGCGATCACCCACGGTGGTGGCGGCGAGCAGCCGCTCCAGGACGACTTCACCGTCTCGCAGATCATTCCGCAGCAGCAGCAGAGCGCCTTCGAGGCCGCTCCGCAGCAGCAGCCGATGCTGACCGCGGCCGAGCTCGGCTTCGACGACTCGCGCTACGAGCAGCCGGCCGAGGAGGAGCTCCAGCTCGACCCGGTCAACCGCTCGCTGAACCGCGAGGGCCGTCGTGCCGCCCTGGGCGCCCAGGCCCAGCCCGACGACCGGCCGCTGTTCCGCGACGAGGCGGAGCAGGCCGACGAGTACGGGCAGCCGCAGCAGGCGCAGGAGTACGGCCAGGAGTACGCGCAGCAGCAGGCGCAGGAGTACCCCGCGGAGCAGTACCCGGCGCAGGAGTACGGCCAGCCGCAGCAGGCGCAGGAGTACGGCCAGGAGTACGCGGCCGGCTACCCGCAGCAGGACGGTTACGCCTACCCCCAGCAGGGTTACGAGGCGTACCCGCAGCAGGGCTATGCGGAAGCTTCGTACGAGACCCCGGGAACCGAACACCAGCAGTACGGCAACACGTTCGAACCCCAGTCTCACCAGGCAGAATGGCCGGAACAGAACGCTTACCAGAGCGGCTACGGCCAGGAGTACGGAGCGGAATCGGAATCTTCTCCGAACGCTCCCGAACAGGCCCCCGACCGCGTAGGCTTCGACCGTCCGGGTCCGGCTCCCAGCCCCGTCCCGGACGCCGGCCACGCGATGACGGACGCCGGTCTGCCGCGCCGCGGCAGCGTCGCCCCGCCGACCCAGCAGGCGCCGCGTCAGGCGCCGCAGCAGCCGAAGCCCGCGCAGCCGGAACAGCAGCAGACCGAAGCCGACGATTCCGACGACTGGCGCTCGACGAACGACGAGCGCTGGCAGCGGGCCGGGAAGCTCAAGGACCCGAAGGCGGGCGGGGTCACCTCGTCCGGTCTTCCCCGCCGGGTCCCGAAGGCCAACCTGGTCGAGGGCACGGCGGAGCAGACGCCGCAGGGCGGCCCCCAGGTCTCCCGCGCACCCGAGGACGTACGGGGCAGGTTGAGCAACCTGCGCCGCGGCGTCCAGCAGGGACGCAGCGCGGGAACGGACACGAACGGATCGGGCCTCGGCCCGGGCAGTACCTACAACCAGGAGCGTTAGTGTGAGCATGAGCCAGGCGGCGCAGAATCTGAACTGGTTGATCACCAACTTCGTGGACAACACCCCCGGGGTGTCCCACACCGTGGTGGTCTCCGCCGACGGACTCCTGCTGGCGATGTCCGAGGGATTCCCCCGCGACCGCGCCGACCAGCTGGCGGCCGTCGCCTCCGGACTGACCTCGCTGACCGCGGGCGCGTCCCGGATCTTCGAGGGCGGTGCGGTCAACCAGACCGTGGTGGAGATGGAGCGCGGCTTCCTCTTCCTGATGTCGATCTCGGACGGCTCCTCGCTGGCCGCGCTCGCGCACCCGGAGGCCGACATCGGCCTCGTGGGCTATGAGATGGCGCTGCTCGTGGACCGCGCGGGCACCGTACTGACTCCCGACCTCCGGGCGGAGCTTCAGGGAAGTCTTCTCAACTAACAAACAGACAGTGCGTTTCGCGCCACCGCACCGTAGTGTGCGGTGGCGCGGCTCCAAGGGACATGGACCGCGAGGCAGTCGGAGGAGGAGACGTGGGAACACCACCGGGCGCGAGCCCCTACAACGGATATGACGCGCACCAGGCGCCACTGGGCGACGCTGCGCAGAACCGGTTCAACTTTCCCTCCGCCCCGAGCAGACAGGGCGCGTCGCAGTCCTACCGGCAGCCGCACCCCCAGTCCGCCCCGGCGGGCTCCCCGAGCGCCTCGGGCGGTTCGAGCGGGCACAACCCGCTCGTGCGCCCCTACGCGATGACCGGCGGCCGGACCCGGCCGCGCTACCAGCTCGCCATCGAGGCACTGGTCAGTACGACGGCCGATCCGGCCCGGCTGCAGGGGCAGTTGCCCGAGCACCAGCGGATCTGCCGGCTGTGCTTCGAGATCAAGTCGGTCGCGGAGATCTCGGCTCTTCTCTCCATTCCTCTCGGCGTCGCCCGAATCCTCGTCGCCGACCTGGCCGAGGCCGGACTCGTCGCCATCCACCAGCCGGGCGGCGACGAGTCCGCCGGCGGTCAGCCAGACGTGACACTGCTCGAAAGGGTGCTCAGTGGACTTCGCAAGCTCTAGCGGCGGCGCGGCCCGTTCAACCACCAGCGCGAAGATCGTGGTGGCGGGCGGCTTCGGCGTGGGCAAGACCACGTTCGTCGGCGCCGTCTCGGAGATCAACCCGCTGCGTACCGAAGCCGTCATGACGTCCGCGTCCGCGGGCATCGACGACCTCACCCACACCGGCGGCAAGACCACCACCACCGTCGCCATGGACTTCGGCCGCATCACCCTGGACCAGGACCTGATCCTGTACCTCTTCGGTACGCCGGGCCAGGACCGCTTCTGGTTCATGTGGGACGACCTGGTCCGCGGCGCCATCGGCGCAGTCGTCCTCGTCGACACCCGCCGCCTCGCCGACTGCTTCCCCGCGGTCGACTACTTCGAGAACAGCGGCCTGCCGTTCGTCATCGCCCTCAACGGCTTCGACGGCGCCCAGCCGTACCAGCCGGAGGAGGTCCGCGAGGCCCTCCAGATCGGCCCCGACACCCCCATCATCACCACCGACGCCCGCCACCGCGCGGACGCCAAGAGCGCGCTCATCACCCTGGTGGAGCACGCCCTCATGGCGCGCCTGCGGTAAGTCCCGGACGGACGTACGGCGAGAGGCCCCGCACCGACACGGTGCGGGGCCTCTTCCGTCGCGGGTGTCGGGCGGCAGGGGACGCGGAAGGGCCCCGCACCGGTGTCGGTGCGGGGCCCTTCCGTGCCGCTGGGTCTCAGCGCCAGCTGTGCGGGGCGCGGAAGCCGTGCTCGCGCTCCAGGCGGCGCCAGCCGGCCTGCGTACGACCGTGGTGGGCGTCCTCGGTGGGCTGGGAGGCCGCGCGGGCGAGCAGCACGGCCGTTATGGCGGCGAGCTCCTCGGGGTCGGCGTGGCCCTTTTCGACGCGGAGGAGGTTGGCAGGCGTTGTCACGTGGATGACTCCTCTTACTGAGGCGGGTTGCCGTGCTTGCGGGACGGCAGGTCGGCGTGCTTGGTGCGGAGCATCGCGAGGGACCGGATGAGCACCTGGCGGGTGTCGGCGGGGTCGATGACGTCGTCGACGAGTCCGCGCTCGGCCGCGTAGTACGGGTGCATCAGCTCGGCCTTGTACTCCTTGACCATGCGGGCGCGCATGGCCTCGGGGTCCTCGGCTTCGGCGATCTGCTTGCGGAAGATCACGTTGGCGGCGCCCTCGGCGCCCATGACCGCGATTTCGTTGGTGGGCCAGGCGTACGTCAGGTCGGCGCCGATGGACTGGGAGTCCATGACGATGTAGGCGCCGCCGTAGGCCTTGCGCAGGATCAGGCTGATCCGGGGCACGGTCGCGTTGCAGTACGCGTACAGCAGCTTCGCGCCGTGGCGGATGATCCCACCATGCTCCTGGTCGACGCCGGGCAGGAAGCCGGGTACGTCCAGAAGGGTGATGATCGGGATGTTGAACGCGTCGCACATCTGAACGAAGCGGGCGGCCTTCTCGGAGGCCTCGATGTCGAGGACGCCGGCCAGCGACTGGGGCTGGTTGGCGACGATGCCGACGACCTGGCCGTCGAGCCGGGCCAGGGCGCAGATGATGTTGCGGGCCCAGCGCTCGTGGATCTCCAGGTAGTCGCCGTCGTCGACGAGCTCCTCGATGACCTTGTGCATGTCGTACGGGCGGTTGCCGTCGGCCGGGACCAGGTCGAGCAGGACGTCGGAGCGGCGGTCCGCCGGGTCCTCGGAGGCGACGGTCGGCGGGTTCTCGCGGTTGTTCTGCGGAAGCATCGACAGGAGGTACCGGACCTCGGCGATGCAGGTCTCCTCGTCGTCGTACGCGAAGTGCGCGACGCCGCTGGTGCCGGCGTGGACGTCGGCGCCGCCGAGGCCGTTCTGGGTGATCTCCTCGCCGGTGACCGCCTTGACGACGTCCGGGCCGGTGATGAACATCTGCGAGGTCTCGCGGACCATGAAGACGAAGTCCGTGAGGGCCGGCGAGTAGGCCGCGCCGCCCGCGCAGGGGCCGAGCATCACGGAGATCTGCGGGATGACGCCGCTGGCGCGGGTGTTGCGCTGGAAGATGCCGCCGTAGCCGGCGAGGGCGGAGACGCCCTCCTGGATACGGGCGCCGGCTCCGTCGTTCAGGGAGACCAGCGGGGCACCGGCCGCGATGGCCATGTCCATGATCTTGTGGATCTTGGTCGCGTGGGCCTCGCCCAGCGCGCCGCCGAAGATGCGGAAGTCGTGGGCGTAGACGAAGACCGTGCGGCCCTCGACCGTGCCCCAGCCGGTGATGACACCGTCGGTGTACGGCTTCTTCGTCTCCAGGCCGAAGCCGGAGGCGCGGTGCCGGCGCAGCTGTTCGACCTCGCTGAAGGAACCAGGGTCGAGCAGCAGCTCGATGCGCTCACGCGCCGTCAGCTTGCCCTTGGCGTGCTGGGCCTCGGTGGCGCGGTCACTCGGGCCGCGGAGCGCCTGCTCTCGCAGGACGTGCAGCTCGGCCACTCGGCCACGGGCGTCAGCGGGCTCGCTCGGGATCTGGTCCACAACGGTCATGTACCGACCCTACGAAGTCATCCAAGAAAACTCCGCCGTCGACTCCGTACAGTCTCGCGTGTCGAATCCTGGTGGGGCTGGACAGAACCATCACCTGCCCCGGCCGAGTCGACAGCCAGGTACCCCCTGTGTTTGTAGGGGTCCCACATAGACGGGAAAGACGGAAAGGCGATCACTCCCCGGGTGACCGGGAGAGCGACCGCCTGACCTTAACGCCTTCCGGGCGCCGGGGTGGCTCAGTCCGCGCAGTGGAAGCGCGCGTTCCCCCAGTCGGCGTGATCGTTGCCGTTGCCGTCGCCGCCGTCGTCGACCACGAGGTCGACGTACGAGGCGCCGGTGAGGTCCGCGGTGAGCGGCCAGGCGTTGTCGGTGGCCTTCAAAACCGGGGACTTCGCCTTCTCGGTGCCGTCGGCGAGAACGGTGAACCTGACGCTGCCGCGACTCGTCTGGACGTCGTCGACGCCGACCTCGGCGGTGAGCGAGGTGCACCGGCCGCCCAGGTAGTAGCGGACCCGGGCGGGGGCGTGGCTGCCCAGGCCCTTGGCGTACGCCACTCCCCCGATGCGCAGCGGGGAGCCGTCGCCGGTGCCGGTCTCGCCGTTGGAGAGGTCGCGCTCGACGGGTCCCCAGCCGTTGGCGGCCGAGGTCCACTCCAGGTCGCTCGCCCAGCTGTCGGCGGTGGGCGGCGGGGGCAGGGTGCGGACGGTGGCGGTGCGGGTCAGCTGCCGGGTGCCTCCGCCGACGGCGTACGTGAGCGCGGCACCGAGCTCGTACGGCCGGTAGGCGGCGTCCACGGGCGGTGTCACCCGCCAGGTGGCGGTGGCCTTCGCGCCGGGCGCGACGGTGCCGAGGGCGACCGGCGCGGCCGGCTCGGCGGTCCAGCCGGCGGGGAGGGTGAGTTCGGCGAGGGCGCCGGTGGCGTCGGCGGCCTCGTCGTTGCCGAAGGTGGCCGTGACCTCGTGGGGGCGGCCGGGCTCCAGGGTCTCGGGCGCGGCGATGGCGAGCGTGCCGCAGGCGGCGCGCTCGGCGGCCGGGCCGAGGTCGGTGACGGTGAAGGCGTCGAGGACGAAGTCGGCGCCGTCGGGGGCGTCGGCCCGCTTGCGGAGCCCGGTCCAGGTGTCGCCGCAGCCGGCCGTGACGGTCTCGGCGAAGTGCCCGGTGGTCCGCTGCTGCCCGATCGGCGTGCGGCGGGTCTCGACGGCCGTCCCGGTGCCGTTCGTGCGGTCGTAGCCGGTGATCCACTCGTACGCGCCCGCGTGGCTCGACTGGTAGTCGTACTCCACGCGGTAGCGGTGGCCGTCCTTCATCGGGACGGTCCAGGGAGCGGTGCGGTAGACCAGGCCGCTGTTCTCGTCGTGCGACTTGAGGGACTCGGCGCCGCCGAGGACGTCGTCGACGAGTTTCCCGTTCCAGCCGGCCTGGGTGTAGGGGGCGTGGAGCTGGGCTATGTGGGTGCGCGGGTCGGTCGTGCCGCCGGCGTCGCCCTTGAGGAAGGGGCCCCAGCCCTGGTCGACGGCCTCGAAGTCCTCGTGGACCGCGGTCCCGGCCCGGGTGGCGGGGTCGTTGGCCACGATCCGCACGTCGTCGATCCGGACCGTCGCCGCGCTGCCGCCCGCGGCCTGGATCAGGAGCGGGGTGGAGCCGTCGGCCGGTGCGGTGAAGGTGACCTTGGCGCGCTGGAGGCGGGTGCCGTTCCAGTCGGAGGCGGCGACCCGGTCCTCCAGGGAGGACCGTTCGACCGTGACGGCCTTCCCGCCGATGGACAGGGTGGTGGGCCGGGTGGCGCCGGGCTCGACCTCGATGAGGGCGGAGGCGGTGTAGCGCCGGCCGGGGACGAGGCCGGTGATCCGCTGGCGGACGGAGGCGGTGGCGGTGCCGGCGAGCTTCGCGCTGTTGCGGCCCTGGGCGTCGGTGTCGCGGGTGACGGTGCCGGCCTTGCTCCAGCCTGCGAGCCGCGCGTCGTTGAAGCCGGGGTCCTTCACCGGGGTCCCCTGGCCCCAGCGCGGGGCGGTCTGCGCGGGGGCGGCGGCCGGGTAGAGGACGTAGGGCTGTCCGGCGACGGCGTCGAGGGTGACGCGCCCGTTCACGGGCCGCACGGTGGCGGTCCGCACGCGGCCGTTGTCGGTGAGCTTGTAGACGGTGTACGAGCGGACCCCCGCGGGGACGGCCCAGCTGGTCGTGCCGCCGGCCTTCGCGTAGTGGTAGAGCTTCGTGCCGCCGTCCCAGGGGAGCAGGTAGCTGTCGCCGTCGAGGACCTTGCGGCCGTTCTCGTAGAAGGTGCGGCGGCCGTTCTCGACGGTGCCGCGGACGCCGCCGGTGAAGGTGATGTCGTCGCCGTCCCAGCGGGTGATCCGCTGCCGCTGGAGGTACTTGGCGGGGAGGTTGCGCTGCCAGATGTTGGCGGAGAAGGCGTTCCAGTCGGTCTCGCCGGTCCAGCCCTCGAAGTCCACGAGGGCGGTCTGGCCGAGGACCGGGTGGTCGTTCCAGACGTCCTTCTCTCCGTTGCGGATGAAGCGGACGATCCGCGAGTTGAGGCCCTTGTTGGTGGCGCCGCCGTAGTCGAGGTCGTTGGCCCAGTGGGACCAGAGGGAGGCCCGTTCGAACTTCTCGGACCACTCGGTGGCGACGTTCCAGCCCTGGGCCCGGACGGCCTGCATCGTCTTGTCGGCGATCCAGCCGTGGGTGTAGTAGACGTCGATGTAGAGCATCGACAGGTTGGGGTCGGTCTCGTCGCGGAGCTGCTGGAAGCGGCGGGCGAGGTCGCCGCTGTTCACGTCCCGGCGCTGGTCGACGTAGTAGCTCTGGTTGAGCCAGTTCCAGCCGGGCTTGGTCTTGTCGACGAGGGTCTCGCTGAAGTTCTTCGCCTCGGGGTACGACTCGGTGGCGTTGACGTGGACGCCGAAGCCGGCGCCCCACTTCCTGCCCTCGCGGAGCAGGGTGTTGAGGTCGCCGAGGCCGCCGGCCCGCTTGTTGTAGTTGCCGCCGTAGTCGGGGTGGGCGGAGTCGTGGCCCTCGGAGCCGTAGCCCTTGAGCAGCGCGAACTGGCCGAGTCCGTCGGTGGAGAGCGAGATCCGCTTGACGTCGTCGAGGGTGCGCAGGAAGGGGTGGGTGGCCTGAGAGGCGAAGTTGAACGGGATGTGGGCGACGACCCGCTCCGGGGTCGCGTCGCTGCCGGGGGCCTTGATCCCGATGGTCCGGAAGGCGACCGCGCCGTCCTGCCAGTCGGTGGTGCCGTCGGCGTTGGCGTCGGGGGTGACGACGACCTTGGCCCAGGGCAGGCCGTCGCCGCTCTCGGGCTGCGGGGCGCCGGCGCCCCGGTAGGTCCACTGGCCGGACCAGACGCCGACGCGGGTCTCCGTGCCGTTCTTGCGGGCCTGGTGCCAGAAGCGGGCGCCGTCGCGGGCGGAGGCGCCGGAGGGCTTGTCGTAGCTGGAGTTGGATTCGACGGCGGCGGCCAGCCGTCCGGTGTTGACGATCGCGTAGCTCGCGCCGACGGGGTTCGCCTCGGCGGCGGTGGTGTCGGTGACCTGGGCGAAGACGTCGGCGGTCCGGGTGGAGTCGGGGTCGAGCCGGGTGAAGGCGGTGGCGCCGCCGTCCGAGGAGCCGACGGAGACGAGGTCGTGGCCGGGTATGTCGAGGGTGCCGACCCGGAAGGCCTCGGTGTCGCGGACCGCGGTCACCCGGAACGTGGTGGTCCGGCCCTCCACGCCCAGGACCGCGTCGATCTCGACGCCGGGCAGGTCGGGGAAGGACAGCGTGTACGCGGCGGACGCGGGGGTCAGGACGGGTGCGCCCTCGACCCGGACGGTGTGGCCGGTGCCGTTGAGGACCACCTGGGTGACCGGGGCCGTACTGCCGAGGAGGCGGGCGCCCGTGGCGCGGTCGGTGTACGAGAGGACGCGGGGGAAGTCCTCGGCGACGGCGACGGAGAGCTCGGCGGAACCGATGACGGCGGACGCGGCGGTGGTCGCCGCCGGGGCGGTGGCGACCGTGCCGGCGTCGGCGAGGGCCGGCCCGGTCAGGGCGAGCACGGTCGCCGACGCCGCCGCGAGCGCGCAGGCCGCGCGGAGTCTGGAGGAGAGGGGGAGGGACATGCGGAACAGTCAGCCGCGCCCCGGCGGCACCGTCAACGAGATCGCGCCGTACGGGCCCCTCCAGTCCAAGAACCCCCTTCGGTTAGTCCAAGTGACCGCCGAAGGGGGCTTCTTGGGGCTTCCGGGGTCAGCAGCCGCCGCAGTTGTAGAAGGTCACGTCCCAGTGGTTGCCCTCGTCGGCGTAGACGTTGCCGGCGCCGGACTTCCACTGCGGGGCTCCGTCGCCGCGCAGCCCGATGTAGGTGAAGGTGTTCTTGATGTAGTTGCCGATGCAGGCGTACTTGGCGAAGTCGAGCTTGTAGCCGTTCCAGTGCGAGTACGTGCCGCTCGCGTGCCCGGTCTCGGTGCCGCCGGTGATGTTGAGGGCGCAGCCGCTGGCGCTCTTGAGGGTCTGGGCGCCCTGGGCGGTGGCGAGGTTGAGCTGCTCGAAGGACGTGCAGGTGGAGTTGTTGCGGTTCGAGCAGCCGCCGGACGACGACCAGGTGATGCCGGAGGAGCTGAACATCGAGGTCGCGGTGGCGTGGCTGATCTTGGTGACGGCATGGGCGTCGGTGGCGCCGGAGAGGGCGCCGAATCCCGGTGCGAAGAGGGCGCCCAGGACGAGGGCGAGTGCGGTGAGGACGGAGCGGAGCTTCACGGGGGTTCCTCCTGCTGGTGACCGTGTCGGGTGGGGACGGCTGTGCAGGTGGTGCTCGTCGCGCAGGGAGATGGTGCCGTAGTTCTACGCGCGTCCGCCAGAGGGCGTCGGCGACGGCGTGGGGCCTTTCGGGTGAACGTTCTCCGTAGATGTTGAAAGTTGAACGGAATAGGTCTACAGTCGTTCTCGTTGAAGCTTCAACAAACACCGACAAGGAGCATGTCATGGGCCTCTTCAACCGCAAGAGCAACGAGTCCGCCACCGCCGTCGCCACCCTCCCGGTCGACCCCGCCCTCGCCGCCCTGACCGGCGAGTACAGCATCGACCCGGCGCACAGCAGCATCGGCTTCACCGTCCGCCACGCGATGGTCACCAACGTCCGCGGCACCTTCGCGGAGCACGAGGGCGCGCTGAAGCTCGACGGTGCGAACCCGGGCGCCTCCACCGCCTCCATCGACGTCAAGATCGCCTCGATCGACACCGGCATCGGTGACCGTGACGGCCACCTGCGCAGCGGCGACTTCTTCGACGCCGAGCAGTTCCCGCTCATGACCTTCCGCTCCACCGAGGCCGCGCAGCTGGGCGGCGACAAGTACCGGGTCACCGGCGACCTCACCATCAAGGACGTCACCAAGCCGCTCTCCATCGACCTGGAGTTCAACGGCACCGCCAAGGACGTCTACGGCAACGAGCGCGTCGGCTTCGAGGGCTCCGCCGAGATCCTGCGCTCCGAGTGGGGCCTCACCTGGAACGCGGCCCTGGAGACCGGTGGCGTGATGGTCAGCGACAAGGTCAAGCTGAACTTCGACATCTCCGCGATCAAGAACGCCGCCTGACCCCGGACTCCCCTCCGGCCCCGTCCGGGCCTCCGGACACACGAGCGCGCCCGCCCTCCGCAGCAGCGGAAGGCGGGCGCTCGGCGTTCCCGGGGCCGCGGCCCCGGCCCCGGCCCGTCAGGCGGACTTCGCGGCCGCCTCGACGACCGCCGGGACCAGACGGTCGTTCTCCGCCGCGCCCGGGCCCGCCATGAAGCCGAAGCGGCGGCGGGCGTAGCTGTAGGCGAGGCCGGTCGCCGGGTCGGCGAAGGCCTGCGAACCGGGGGCGCCGCTGTGGCCGACGGCGGCGGGGGTGAGCGAGGGGTAGCGGGTGGCCAGTGGGACGAATCCGAGGCCGAAGGCGTTGTCCTCGCCGGTCACCAGGTCGGTGCCCCGGGAATGGATCCGGGCGAACTCGGCGAGGGTGTCGGGGGCGAGGAGCGGCGGTCGGCCGTCGAGCGCGCCGGCGATGGTCGCGTACATCCGGGAGAGGCCGCGCGCGGTGCCGACGCCGCCGCCGGAGAGCGGCGCCTTCGCCCGGACGCCGGGGTCGTTGCCGTACTCCGCGTTGTCGAGCGGCGGGTCGGCGTGGAGGTTGAAGGCGATGCCCATGAGGCTGTCGGGGGCGATCGGGTTCGCCGCCAGGAACGCCCGCTCGTCGGGCGTGGGCAGCAGCGGGAGGGTGGCGCGGAAGCGGGGTTCGAGCTCCTCGGGGAGGCCCAGGTAGTAGTCCAGCCCGTACGGGGCGCGGACCCGCTCCTCGTAGAGCTCCCGGGTCGTCCGGCCGGTGGCCCGCAGGATCACCTCGTCGACGAGGGCGCCGATGACCAGGGCGTGGTAGCCGTGGCCGGTGTCCGGCTCCCAGAAGGGGCGCTGCGCCGCGAGGCGCTCGGCGATCCGGCGGTCGTCGGCGAGCTCCTCCAGCGAGAAGCCGCCGTCCACGCCGATCACGCCCGAGCGGTGGGCGAGCAGCTGCCGGAGGGTGAGCCCGCCCTTGCCCTCGGCGGCGAACTCGGGCCACCAGGAGGCGACCGTGCGGTCCAGGTCGAGGACGCCGTCCTGGACGAGGAGTGCGGCGACCAGGGCCATGGCCCCCTTGGAGGAGGAGTAGAGCGCGAGCAGCGAGTCCCCGTCGACGCCGTCGCCACCCCAGAGGTCGACGACGAGCCGGCCGTGGTGGTGCACGGCGAGCTGTGCGCCGCCGTCCCGCGCCTCGTCGGCGGCGATCGCCGCGAAGACCTCCCGTACGGACTCGAATCCGGGCTCCACCGTGCCGTGGACGTCGGTCATGACTCTGCTCCCCCTGCGTATCGCCATCGCGGTCGAACAATAGAACGATCGAAGGCGCGATTACCTTCCCGCGCGGCCGAGTTCGCCCCGGGGCCCGGCACCGGTGCGGCGAAAGCGCCGGTCAACGGCGTTGTCAGTGGTGGCGTCTAGCGTCGGCGGCATGGAAATCCGTATCGACAGCGGCGTGTTGACCGATGCCGTGGCCTGGGCCGCGCGCGTCCTGCCGACCCGTTCCCCGATGCCCGTGCTCGGCGGACTGCTCCTGGAGGCGGCGGACGGCCGGCTGTGGGTCTCGGGACTCGACCACGAGGCCTCGGCGCGCGTCGAGGTCGAGGCCGACACGCTCGTCGAGGGCCGTGCCCTGGTCCTCGGGCGACGGCTGGTCGACATCTGCCGGGTGCTCCCCCGCGGACAGGCCGGGCTCACCGTCGAGAACGCCCGTCTGTCGGTGACCTCCGGGGACGCCCGCTTCGGCCTCTCCCTGCTGCCGGTCGACGACTACCCCGCCGCGCCCTCGCTGCCCGAGGTGCGCGGCCTGGTCGACGGCGACGCCTTCGCCTCGGCCGTCGCCCAGGTCGCCGTCGCCGCGGGCCGGGACGACTCCCTCCCGGTCCTCACCGGCATACGGCTCGCCCTGGACGGGACGACCATGACCCTGGCCGCCACCGACCGCTACCGCTACGCCGTCCGCACCTTGGCGTGGGAGCCGCTGGAGGGCGCACCCGCGGAGGGCGCCGACGTGGTCGTCCCCGCCCGCCGCCTCACCGAGATCGCCCGCTCCCTCGCCGGCACGGGCCCGGCCCGCCTCGCCCTCGACTCCGGCTCCCTCGGCTTCGAGAACGCCGGAACCCGCACCACCACCCGGCTGCTCGACGGCCGGCTCCCCCGCCACGACAAGCTCTTCACCCTCGGCGAGCACGCCCTCGCGATCACCGAGCGGGCCCCGCTCACCGAGGCCGTCAAGCGGGTCGCGGTCGTCGCCGAGGGCGACAGCCCGGTGCAGTTGGCCTTCTCCCCCACCGGCCTCCACCTCCAGGCGGGTTACGGGGACGACGTCGCCTCCCAGCTCCTCCCCGCCACCCTCACCGGCTCGGAGTCGCTCACGGTCGCCTTCAACCCCGGCTACCTCCTGGACGCGCTGACCTCGCTGGACGCCCCCGCCCTCCACTTCCACCTGCTCGGCCCCGGCCAGCGCGCCCTGCTCACCGACGGCCCCGAACCGACCCACCGGCACCTCCTGATGTCGGTGAAGCCGCTGGTGTGAGTCCCCGGCAGCCCTGAGCCCTGTCGTCTAGAACCCGCCGCCCCCGCCGTCGAAGCCGCCGCCCCCGCCGAAGTCGCCGCCACCACCGAAGCCACCGCCGCCGAAGTCGCTCGAACCGAAGTCTCCGGAGCCGAAGTCGGCGCCGGAGAAGTCGCCGCCCTGGAACTCGCCGCCGCCGTACTCGGACGCGTAGGCCGGGGTGGCGAGCGCGGAGCCGAGCATGGTGCCGACGAGGAGGCCGGGGAGCATGCCGCCGCCGAAGTAGCCGCCCGCCCAGGGGCCGTAGGCGGGGCCGGCCTCCCAGTAGGGGCGGCGGCCCGCGTCGGTGTCGACCGTACGGGCCTGGGGGTCGAGGCCGTCGTCGAGGCGGGCGGCGTCGGCGGCGCAGACGGGGACCTGGCGGGGAGCGCCGCCGGACGGGGTCCAGGCGCGGTCGTCGACGGCGGGGCCGTGGCGCGGGTCGAAGAAGCACGGCGGACGGCGCTCGGGCAGGGGCCGGCTCTCGCGGCGGGCGGCGAGGAGGGCGAGGGAGTAGCGGCCGTCCTCCAGGGCCCGGGTGACGCCCCGGACGTCGTGGGGGCGCCCGGCGGAGGCCATGAGGGACTTGGCCGAGTCGTACGAGTCGAGGGCGCGTTCGTAGTCGCCGCGCATGGCGTCGTCGGCGCCCGGTTCGGCGGGGTGGAAGTCGAGGCGTTCCAGTTCCTCGCCGAAGGCGGTGATGTCCTCGTCGACGACGACCCGGAGCCGGTCGAGGGCCGCCCGCTCCTCGGCCTCCTTGCGGAGCCGGTTGCGGCGGACGACGGCGTACGCGCCCGCGCCGCCGGCCACGACGACCGCGCCGAGGGTGACGAGCCCGGCGACCGGGACGCCGGAGTCCGCGCCGGCGGAGCTCCAGGAGGCGGGGGCGGAGCCGCGCATGGAGGGCAGGGCCTGGTCGACGAAGTTGTTCAGCTCGGTGGCCGCGTCGGCGCCCGGCTGCCGTACGGAGGTGACGAGGTTGTCCACGGCGTCCCGGGACATCACCGCGCGGTCGGCGCGGGCGTCGAAGCCGTCGCCGAGCCGGATCGCGTACAGGCCCGTGATGCCGGTCTGGGTCCGCAGGTTCTGGAAGAGGTTCTCCGGCGGGAATTGCGCGTTCGCGGGCAGCACGGCCACGAAGAGCGGTTTGTCCGCGTCCTCGATCTTCTGCGCGAGGGCCTTCGCGTCGGCCGCCGAGAGCTGGCCGGCGGCGCCCGGGTCGACGTAGACCGGGCCCTGCTTCAGGGCTGCGGCCACGTCGGGGACGCCCGTGGCCCTGGCCCCCGCAAAGGGTGCCAGGACCAGCAGCAGGAGCATCGCCAGCCCCGCGAGGGCCGACCCGGTGGAAATCGCCCTGGTCCTCATAGTTCGAAACTACTCGAACAGGGGCGAACCGAACATGTATGGACTATTCGGCCGGGTCGATCCCGGCCCGGAGGAGTCCGTACGTGAAGGCGTCCTCCAGGGCCTGCCAGGAGGCGGCGATCACGTTCTCGCCGACGCCGACGGTGGACCACTCGGCGTTGCCGTCACTGGTGGTGACCAGGACCCGGGTCGTGGACTCGGTGCCGTGGCGGCCCTCCAGGATGCGGACCTTGTAGTCGACCAGTTCGAACTTGGCCAGCGGCGGGTACATGCGCTCCAGCGCCACCCGCATCGCCCGGTCGAGGGCGTTGACGGGGCCGTTGCCCTCGGCGGTGGCGACGATCCGCTCGCCCTTGGCCCACAGCTTCACCGTGGCCTCGTTGGCGTGGATGCCGTCGGGGCGGTCCTCGACGATCGCGCGCCAGGACTCCGTGCGGAAGTAGCGGCGGGCCCGGCCCTCGGCCTCCTCGCGGAGGAGCAGCTCGAAGGAGGCGTCGGCGGCCTCGTACGTGTAGCCCCGGAGCTCGCGCTCCTTGACCCGCTCGACGACGCGGCCGACGAGCTCGCGGTCGCCGCCCAGGTCGACGCCGAGCTCCTTGCCCTTGAGCTCGATGGAGGCGCGGCCTGCCATGTCGGAGACCAGCATCCGCATGGTGTTGCCGACCCGCTCGGGGTCGATGTGCTGGTAGAGGTCGGGGTCGACCTTGATCGCCGAGGCGTGGAGTCCGGCCTTGTGGGCGAAGGCGGAGACGCCGACGTACGGCTGGTGGGTGGAGGGGGTGAGGTTGACGACCTCGGCGATGGCGTGCGAGATGCGGGTCATCTCGGCGAGCGCGCCGTCGGGGAGGACCTTCTTGCCGTACTTGAGTTCCAGGGCCGCGACCACGGGGAAGAGGTTGGCGTTGCCGACCCGCTCGCCGTAGCCGTTGGCGGTGCACTGGACGTGCGTGGCGCCCGCGTCGACGGCGGCGAGGGTGTTGGCGACGGCGCAGCCGGTGTCGTCCTGGGCGTGGATGCCGAGGCGGGCGCCGGTGTCGGCGATGACGGTGGCGACGACGGCCTGGATCTGGGCGGGGAGCATGCCGCCGTTGGTGTCGCAGAGGATGACGACGTCGGCGCCGGCCTCGTGCGCGGCGCGGACGACGGCCTTGGCGTAGTCGGGGTTGGCCTTGTAGCCGTCGAAGAAGTGCTCGCAGTCGACGAAGACGCGGCGGCCCCGGGAGGTCAGGAAGGCGACGGTGTCGCGGACCATCTCCAGGTTCTCGTCGAGGGTGGTGCGCAGGGCCAGCTCGACGTGCCGGTCGTGGGACTTGGCGACCAGGGTGACGACCGGAGCGCCGGAGTCGAGCAGCGCCTTGACCTGCGGGTCCTCGGAGGCGTTGCCGCCGGCCCTGCGGGTGGCGCCGAAGGCGACGAGCTGCGCGTTCTTGAACGCGATCTCCTGCTGGGCGCGGGCGAAGAACTCCGTGTCGCGCGGGTTGGCGCCGGGCCAGCCGCCCTCGATGAAGCCCACGCCGAAGTCGTCGAGGTGCCGTGCGATGGTCAGCTTGTCCGCGACGGTGAGGTTGATGCCTTCACGCTGCGCCCCGTCGCGCAGCGTCGTGTCGAAGACATGGAAGCTGTCGTCGAGGGGCGCGCTCTCGGCGTTCTCCGTGGTCATGACTGTGATGGCTCCTGTCGGATGTGGCTCCGGAAGGTCTGGATCCACTTGCCCCCATTCTCACGCGTCGTCCGTTTCCGGCGTGGGTGGGGCCGGAAAACGAAAAAACCCCTCGCGGGTGCGAGAGGTCTGCGCGCGGGTCTGGGGCACGGTGTCCACTGCCGCGGGGGTCGTACCGCGATTCAGTGGCCACTGCGGACCGGCGCGCTGCTGCCGATAATCATCGTGGTAGCAAGCACGCCGGAAGTCTGACACAGCCGGCGGTTCAGCGGGACGGGGGTCTCACGATACGGGCAGGCCCCCGCGCCGCTGCCCGGGGACGTCGGGGTCGCCCGCCCCGACCCGGGCCAGGTCGATGTCCCGGGTCTCGCGCATCGCGAGGTAGACGACCAGGGAGACGGCGGCGCAGCCGGCCACGTACCAGGAGAAGCCGGACTCGATGCCGGCGTCCTTGAACCACAGGGCCACGTATTCGGCGGTGCCGCCGAAGAGGGCGTTGGCGATCGCGTACGGCAGGGCGACGCCGAGGGCGCGGATGCCGGTGGGGAACAGCTCGGCCTTCACGCACGCGTTGATGGAGGTGTAGCCGGTGACGACGAGGAGGGCGAGCAGGGACAGGCCGAGGGCCGGCCAGAAGGAGCCCGCGTGCTTCAGCATCGCCAGGATCGGCACGGTGAGGACGGTGGAGCCGACGGCGAAGGTGATGAGCAGCGGGCGGCGGCCGATCCGGTCGGAGAGCGCGCCGGCCAGGGGCTGGAGGCAGGCGAAGGCGATCAGGGCGCAGAAGGAGACCAGGGTCGCCGTCTGCTTCGGCAGTCCGGCGGAGTTCGAGAGGTACTTGGTGAGGTAGGTGGTGTACGTGTAGTACGCCACGGTCCCGCCCATGGTGAGCGCGACGACGAGGAAGGCCTCCCGCCGGTGCGCCCAGAGGGCCTTGAGGGTGCCCTGGTCGCCGCGCGCGACCCCGTCGCCGGCGGTCTCCTCGTACACCTCGGTCTCCAGCATGGTGCGGCGCAGGTAGAAGACGACGGCCGCGCCGAGGGCGCCGATGACGAACGGGACGCGCCAGCCCCAGGCGTGCAGGGCCTCGGCGGACATCGTGTGCTGGAGGACGAGGAGCAGGCCGAGGCCGAGGACCTGGCCCGCGGTCATCGACACGTACTGGAAGCTGGAGGCGAAGCCGCGGCGGCCCGGCGCGGAGGCCTCGGTGAGGTAGGTGGCGCTGGCGGCGTACTCGCCGCCGACGGAGAGGCCCTGGAGGAGGCGGGCCACCAGGAGGACGGCGGCGCCGCCGTAGCCGGCCGCGGAGTAGGTCGGCGCGACGGCGATGAGGAGCGCGGAGGCGGACATCAGGGTGACGGTGAGGGTCAGTGCCGCCTTGCGGCCCTTCCGGTCGCCGACCCGGCCGAGCAGCCAGCCGCCGACCGGGCGCATGAAGAAGCCGACGGCGAAGATGCCGGCGGTGTTCATGAGTTTGGCGGTGTCGTCGCCTTCGGGGAAGAAGGCCCCCGCGAAGTAGGTCGCGAAGCTCGCGTACACGAACCAGTCGAACCACTCGACCATGTTGCCGGCCGAGCCGACCCAGATCTTCTTCCCGTGCTCTCGTCCCATGGACCGGAACCGTGCCGGAGACGGCCGGTCCTCAACAAGGGTGCATCACGCAACGATCGGGAGTACTTGTGTGCCTAAAGATCACGGAAGCAGGGTTTCGGCGATGAACTCCCCTACGTGAGACAGGACTTGCTCCCGCCCCGTGCCCGGGATGCCCACGGCGACGTGCACGCTGAAGCCGTCGAGCAGTGCCCTCGTCCGGGTGGCGAACCGGTCCGGGTCGACGGGCCGGAACTCCCCCCGCGACACCCCCTCGGCCAGGATCGCGACCAGGTCCCGGTGCCAGGCCCCCTCGATGGCGGCCTGCCGGGCGCGGGCGTCGTCGTCGGCGTTCTGCGACCGGTTCCAGACCTCCAGCCACAGCGTCCAGTGCGGATCGCGCGGCCCGCGGGGCACGTAGACGTCCACGTACCCGTCGAGCCGCTCGCGCGCGGTCCCGGGCCGGGACAGCAGCGCGCTCCGTTCGGCGCCGAGCCGACCCTCGCTCCACTCCAGGGTCTGCAGCAGCAGTTCGTCCTTGGTGCGGAAGTAGTAGAGCAGGTGCCCGCTGCTCATCCCCACCTGCCGGCCGAGCCCGGCCATGGTGAGCCCGTCGAGTCCCCGCTCGGCGATCGTGTCCATCGCCGCCGCGAGCACGTCCTCACGGGGCGGGGCGGCCTGGTTGCGCCGGCGCGGGTGGGGTGGGGGCGGGCTGCTGCTCTGACTCACTCGTACGTTCTACCTCATGGCCCGTCCCGGTCAGACCTTCGGCTGCTGCTGGGTGATGCAGTGGATGCCGCCGCCGCCGGCGAAGATCGTCCGGGCGTCCACGAGGGTCACCGTGCGCTCGGGGAAGAGGCGGCGGAAGATCTCCGCGGCGACCTCGTCGTGGGGGTCGTCGAAGGCGCAGAGGACGACGCCGCCATTGCACAGGTAGTGGTTGATGTACGAGTAGTCGACCCAGTCGCCCTCCTCGTCCTTGAGGACGGTCGGGGCGGGGACCTCGATGACCTCCAGGGGGCGGCCCTGCGCGTCGGTCCGACCGCGCAGGAGGTCCACGTACAGCCGGGAGCGCTCGTGGTCGGGGTGGTTCGGGTCCTGCTGGCTGTGGACCAGGACGGTGCCGGGGCGGGCGAAGGCGGCGACGATGTCGACGTGGCCCTGGGTGCCGTAGAGGCCGTAGTCGCCGGCGAGGCCGTGCGGGAGCCAGATCGCCTTCGTCGTGCCGAGCTTGGCGTGGATCTCGGCCTCGACCTGCTCGCGGGTCCACTCGGGGTTGCGGCCGGAGCCGAGCTGGACGGTGTCGGTGAGGAGGACGGTGCCCTCGCCGTCGACGTGGATCGCGCCGCCCTCGTTCACCAGCGGCGACGGCAGTACGCGGACTCCCGCCGCGTCCGCGACATGGCGGGCGATCTTGGAGTCGTGCTCCCAGCGGGCCCAGTCCTGGGCGCCCCAGCCGTTGAACACCCAGTCCACGGCGGCGAGTTCGGCGCCGTCGGTGACGAAGGTGGGGCCGATGTCGCGCATCCAGGCGTCGTCCAGCTCGCGCTCGACGAGGTCGACCTCGGGGCCGAGGAGCGCGGCGGCCGACTCGGCGTCGCCGGGGGCGACGACCATCGTGACCGGCTCGAAGGCGCGGACGGCCCGCGCCACCGACGCCCAGGCGGCGCGCGCCTCGGCGAGCTCCTCCGCGTTGGTGAAGGTGGGGTTGGTGCTGGGCCAGGCCATCCAGGTGCGCTCGTGCGGCATCCACTCGGCGGGCATGCGGAAGGTCATGAGGTGTCCTAAGGAGGGTCAGGGGAAGCAGAGGCGGTAGCCGGCTCGGCGGCGCCGAAGAGCAGCGGCCGGTTCCACGGGGGTCAGTCGCACATCCTCCACCTCCTGTTTGAGTGACACTCTAAACGCTAAGACGCTCACCTCCAAGGATTGACGCGACCGTCAGGTTCGGGTCACATTGAGCGGCACTCTAAAACAGCCCCGCCCGTCCCCCGCAGGGAGTCCTCATGCCGATAGAACAGCGCGGAGTCGACACCATCCCCGAGGCCGAACGCACCAGCGGCCCCCGCGACCTCGTCTCGATCCTGCTCGGATCCAACCTCTGCCTGGGAGTGATCGTCTTCGGCTGGCTGCCGGTCTCCTTCGGCCTCGGCTTCTGGGCCTCGGTGACCTCCGTCGTCACCGGCACCGTCGTCGGCGTCGCCGTCACCGCCCCGCTCGCGCTCGTGTCCCTCCGTACCGCGACCAACCTCTCCACCTCGTCCGGCGCCTTCTTCGGCGTCCGCGGCCGGCTCGTCGGCTCCGTCGTCGGGCTGCTGCTCTCGCTCGGCTACACCGCCCTGACGCTGTGGATCGGCGGCGACGTGATGGTCGGGACCCTCGCCCGGCTGACCGGCCTGCCGACCGGCGGGGCGGCGCACGCCGCCGTCTACGCACTGCTCGCCGCCTGCACGGCGGTCGGCGCGGTGTACGGCTACCGGCTGCTGCTCAAGCTCAGCAAGGCGCTCGCGGTGGGCATGACGGTGCTGCTCGCCGTCGGAATCGCCGCCTACGCCGGGGACTTCACGACGTCGGCGGTGGCGGACACCCCGTACCTGCTCGGCTCGTTCTGGCCGACCTGGCTGCTCTCCGCCGTCGCGGCGGGCCTCAGCGGACCGGTCGCCTTCATCACGCTGCTCGGCGACTACACCCGGTACGTCTCCCCCGAGCGGCACAGCCCGGCGAAGGTCTGGCGGGCCACCTGTCTCGGCCTGCTCGTCGGCCTGCTCGTGCCCCAGCTCTTCGGCACGTTCACCGCGCTCGCGTCCCGCGGCGGGCTCGACTACGCGGGCCCGCTCGTCGCCGCCTCGCCCGCCTGGTACCTCGTACCGCTGCTGATCGCGGCCACGGCCGGCTCCGTCGGCAACGCCGGCCTGATGCTGTACTCGATGGGGCTCGACCTGGACGCGATCCTGCCGAGGGCCACCCGCGCGCACGCCACGCTCGTGGTCGCCGCGGTCGCGACGGCCTTCGTCTTCCTCGGCCACTTCGCCTCGGACGCGCAGACCGCGATGACCTCCTTCGTCCTGCTCCTCACCGCGATCGGCACCCCGTGGGCGGTGATCACCCTGATCGGGCACGCCCGGTGCGGCGGGACGTACGACCCGGAGGCGCTCCAGGTCTTCAACAACCGCTCGCGCGGCGGGATCTACTGGTTCTCGGCGGGCTGGCACCCGCGCGCCACCGTCTCCTGGGCGATCGGCGCGGCCGTCGGCCTCGCCGGGGTGTCGACGCCCCTCTACGAGGGACCGCTGCTCGCCCTGACGGGCGGGATCGACTGCAGCTTCGTGCTCTCGGGCGTCGTCGGCGGCGCGCTGTACGCCGTGCTGACGCCGAACAGGGCTCCCGGGACCTCGACGGTCCCGGAAGCCCTGGCTGCCACCGAGTAGCGACTAGCCCAGCTGGTGCATCCAGCCGTGGACGTCCTCGGCCTTGCCGGTCTGGATGGCGAGCAGCGCCTCGCGCAGCTTCATCGTGACCTCGCCGGGCTCGCCGCCCGACTGCTGCCACTCGCCCCGCTCGGACTTGACCGTGCCGACCGGGGTGATCACGGCGGCGGTGCCGCACGCGAAGACCTCGGTCAGGGTGCCGTTCGCGCTGTCGGCCTGCCACTGGTCGATGGAGACGCGACCCTCCTCCGGCTCCAGGCCGAGGTCCGCGGCCAGCTTCAGCAGCGAGTCACGGGTGATGCCGGCGAGCAGCGAGCCGGTGAGGGTGGGCGTGACCAGCTTGTTCCCGTACACGAAGTACAGGTTCATGCCGCCGAGCTCCTCGACCCACTTGTGCTCCACGGCGTCGAGGTACGCGACCTGGTCGCAGCCCTTCGTGGCCGCCTCGGCCTGCGCGAGCAGGGAGGCCGCGTAGTTGCCGCCGGTCTTGGCGTCGCCGACGCCGCCGGGGACGGCCCGGACGCGGTTCTCGGAGAGCCAGATGGAGACGGGCTTGACGCCACCGGGGAAGTACGGGCCGGCCGGGGAGGCGATCACGACGAAGAGGTACTCGTTCGCCGGGCGGACGCCCAGGCCGACCTCGGTCGCGATCATGAACGGACGCAGGTACAGCGAGGCCTCGCCGCCGTGCTCCGGAACCCACGCCTTGTCCTGCTTGACGAGCAGGTCGCAGGCCTCGACGAAGGTCTCGACGGGCAGCTCCGGCATGGCCAGGCGGCGGGCGGACGCCTGGAAGCGGCGCGCGTTGGCGTCGGGGCGGAAGCTGGCGACGGATCCGTCGGGGCGGCGGTAGGCCTTCAGGCCCTCGAAGATCTCCTGCGCGTAGTGCAGGACGTTGGTGGCCGGGTCCAGGTGAAGCGGGCCGTACGGCACGAGCTGACCGTCGTGCCAGCCGCGGCCCTCGGTCCAGCGGATGGTGACCATGTGGTCGGTGAAGTGGCGGCCGAATCCCGGGTTGGCCAGGATCGCCTCGCGCTCCGCGTCGGACAGCGGGCTGGAGGAGGGCTTGAGCTCGATGGTGGGCGTCGTCATGAGTGCGTGTCCTTCACCGGTTGTGTGGGTCGGACCGCGCTCACACCTCAGTCTGCGGCTGACGTCCCCGAGTAGACGGACGTCCGAGCATGCCCGCATGCCGCGGCCCCACGTTCGATTATCGCTCGTGGGGGCCGGTGCACGAAACGGGTGAACACGGTCCAGGGTTCGATGGTGGCACCCTGCGGCCGCACAGGTACAGCCGCCGGGCGCTGAGGCGACCCGGCGGCTGCTGTGGAAAGTCAGTCGGCGCGGGTCAGCTCGCTACTCGCGCGGCGAGCGCGTCGCCGATCTCGTCCGTCGTGCGGACGGCGTCGCCGCGCTCGGTGAGGTCGGCCGCGACGGCCTCCTCGACCCGGGCGGCCTCTGCCTCGAAGCCGAGGTGGCGGAGCAGGAGGGCGACGGAGAGGACGGTGGCCGTGGGGTCGGCCTTGCCCTGGCCCGCGATGTCCGGCGCGGAGCCGTGGACCGGCTCGAACATGGACGGGAACTCACCGCTCGGGTTGATGTTGCCCGAGGCGGCGACGCCGATGCCGCCGGAGACGGCCGCGGCGAGGTCGGTGATGATGTCGCCGAAGAGGTTGTCGGTGACGATCACGTCGAAGCGGGCCGGGTCGGTGACGAGGAAGATCGTCGCCGCGTCGACGTGCAGGTAGTCGGTGGTCACCTCGGGGAACTCCGCGGCCACCTTGGTGAAGATGTCCGTCCAGAGGTGGCCGGCGAAGGTCAGCACGTTGTTCTTGTGGACCAGCGTCAGCTTCTTGCGCGGGCGGGCCTGGGCGCGGGCGAAGGCGTCCCGGACCACGCGCTCGACACCGAACGCGGTGTTGACGGAGACCTCGGTGGCGACCTCGTGCGGGGTGCCCTTGCGGATGGTGCCGCCGTTGCCCGTGTACGGACCCTCGGTGCCCTCGCGGACCACGACGAAGTCGATCGCGGGCTGGCCGGCGAGCGGGGTGGCCACGCCGGGGAGCAGCTTCGACGGACGCAGGTTCACGTGGTGGTCGAAGGCGAAGCGGAGCTTCAGGAGGAAGCCGCGCTCCAGGACGCCGGACGGCACCGACGGGTCGCCGATGGCGCCGAGCAGGATGGCGTCGTGCTTCTTGAGGGAGTCGAGGTCGGCGTCGGTGAGGGTCTCACCGGTGGCGTGGTAGCGCTTGGCGCCGAAGTCGTACTCCTCCGTCTCCAGCTTCACGTCCTGGGGAAGGACGGCCGAGAGGATCTTGAGGCCCTGGGCCACGACCTCCTGGCCGATGCCGTCGCCGGGGATGACTGCGAGATTGATGCTGTGAGACATGTCGGCACCCTACTCGTCGTCCCATCGTCTGACACGTTCCGTCCGCCATGTGGACGAACGGACGAACGGACGCGGGCGCGTCGGAACGTGTCAGTGGCCGGTGGAGCCGCCGTTGTCACGGCGGTCGAGGGCGCGCTGGAGGGCTGCCGCGGCATTCTGGCGGGCCTCGTCGCTGGGACGGTTGGCGGAGTGGCGGACGCGGCGGGCGGTCTGAACGGCCATGAGGGATCGACTCCTTGAGATCAGTGGTGATCCGGGCGTGCGGAGATCAGTGGTGATCGAAGGTGCCGGAAGGGGCGGGGAGCGCCGCCGCAGGGGTTGCCTGCACAGGGGCGTCGCGCTCTCGGCCGCCATTCGCTGATGTAGCGAGACGTTCGGCTTCTACAAAGCTAGGGCAGGCCTCCTCATCTGTCTCCACAATTACTCGGACTTCCTACTATCTGAGACGGCGATCAGGCCGTCCGGTCCCTCGGTTCGTGGATCAGGGCCCGCACGGCGAGGGATCGCGCCAGCTCAGGGGTGGTGACATAGCCGACCGAGCGGGTCGGGCGCTCCGTACCGGGATCGGTGATCTCCACCGAGGGCGGCGCTCCGATCAGGGACAGTTCCGGCATCACGGCCATCCCGAAACCACTGCTCACCATCGAGAGCACCGCTCCGTCGTCCTTCGCCTCCACCGTCGCCGCCGGCAGCCGGCAGCCACCGCCACCGCCTGGTCCCCACATCCCTACCTAGGTTGCATTCCTACCTAGGTAGTGCTGTGATGTGCCCATGGCCGCAGACCGCAGATCCAGCTGGCTCAAGGGAGTCCTCGACCTCCTCGTCCTCTCCTGCCTGACCGACGGAGAGAGCTACGGGTACGAGATCGCCAAGGCGCTCGCCGAGGCGGGCCTCGGCGAGATCAAGGGCGGGACGCTCTATCCCGTACTGAACCGCCTGGAGCAGGCCGGCCTGGTCGAGGCCGAGTTCCGCGCCGCCGAGCGCGGACCCGGACGCCGCTACTACCGGCTCACCGACCCGGGCCGCATCCGGCTCGCGGACGAGGGCGCGGCCTGGACGGAGTTCCACCGGGCCGTACGGACGCAACTGCACGCAGGGGGAACCGCACCATGACCACCGACGCCTACTTCGCCGAACTGGCCGAGGCGCTGCGCCGCACGGGCGTGCCCGAGGAGCAGATCGCGCGGACGACCGACGAGCTGCGCGGGCACCTCGCGGAGACGGGCACCGCACCGGAGGACGAGTTCGGCCCCGCCGCCCGGTTCGCCGAGGGGCTCGGCGGCCTCGCCCCGGCCCCCGGGGAACCGGACGACTCGGCGGAGCACTGGACCTGGACCGCCGACCTCTTCAACGACCGCCGGATGCTCGCCGTCCACGGCGACCAGGGCTGGGAGGTCGAGTCCCTCGACGCGCTCGGCCGGTTCGTCTGCCGCCGCGCCCCCGGCATCGCACTCGCCTGGGAGTACCGCCGCGAGGTGATCAAGGGCGGACGCCGCACCCGGATCCTCGGCGAGCTGGAGCCCGAGGGCTGGGAGCTGTGCGGCGAGTGGCTGGTGTACGGCTACTTCAAGCGCCCCAAGGCCGCCACCGACGGCCCCGCCGGGGCGCGCCCCTCCGTCCCCGCCACCCCCGGCAAATGGCTGTTCCTCAGCCGCCGCGGCAAGGCCCTCCTCGGCGCCTGGTTCGTCCTGGTCTCCCTCGCCTACTTCGCCCTCGGCCTGCCCGGCTACGCGGTGCTCTTCATCGCCCTCGGCAGCGCGGTCACGGCCGCCCTCACCGCAAAGCTGGAAACGGACCGCGGCCGCGTGGGGGCCGCCCCCGAGAAGTGACCCTCGATATCGTTCTAACCCTTTAAATCGCATTGACAGGTTAGGCGCGGCCTGGTTGAGTCGACCCATAACCAGCGACTCGCGCTTAAGGGGTTAGAACGATGTCCGTGCTGCCGACCCACCACCGCACCGCCACCGTCCGGGGCCACGAGATCGCCTACCGCGAGGCGGGCCCGGTCGACGCCCCCGTACTCCTGCTGCTGCACGGCTTCCCGACCAGCTCGCACATGTTCCGGGACCTGATCCCGCTGCTCGCGGACAGGTACCGGCTGATCGCCCCCGACCACCTGGGGTTCGGCCGCAGCGCCGCCCCCTCCGCCGCCGAGTTCGACTACACCTTCGACGGACTCGCCTCGCTGACCGCCGAGTTCACCGAGACCATCGGCCTGGACAGGTACGCCCTCTACATCCAGGACTACGGCGCGCCGATCGGCCTGCGCCTCGCCCTCGCCCACCCGGAGCGCGTCACCGCGATCGTCAGCCAGAACGGCAACGCCTACGAGGAGGGCCTCGGCGCCGAGGCATGGGCGCCGGTCCTCGCCCTGATCGAGAACCGCACCCCCGAGACCGAGGAGCCGGTCCGCGCGATCCGCTCCCTCGACGGCATCAAGTGGCAGTACGAGACCGGCGTCCCGGAGGGCTACCGGGACCGGCTGAGCCCGGACGCCTGGCACCACGACGCCGCGCTGATGGCCCGCGAGGGCCAGGACGACATCCAGCTCGGCCTCATCGCGGACTACGGCGCCAACTTCGCCCTCTACCCGGCCTTCCAGGAGTACTTCCGCACCAGCGGCGTGCCGCTCCTCGCCGTCTGGGGCGAGGGCGACCAGGTCTTCGTCCCCGCGGGCGCCGAGGCCTTCCGCCGCGACCTCCCCGACGCCGAGGTCCACCTGCTCCCCACCGGCCACTTCGCCCTGGAGACCCACGCGCCGGCCGTCGCGGACCTGATCGCCGACTTCCTGGCCCGCCGGGTCGCGAAGGGGGAATGAGAACCGCCCGCCTTCGCCCTGTCTTCCGGCCCGGACCCCGTCAGCGGGTCCGGGCCGGCGGCGTCTGGTCGACGAGGACCGCCGTCGTGCGGTCGAGGAGCTCGCACAGGGCGGCGTGCTCTTCGGGGGCGAACGCGTCCGTGAGCGCCCGCTCCAGGACGATCACCTCCTCGTACGCGCGGCCCAGCACGGCCAGCCCCTCGTCGGTCGGCGTCACGATCTGCACCTTGGCGTGCACGGGCGACGGGTCGCGGCGGACGAGCCCCTTGCCCTCCATGGTGGCGACGACGCTGGCCATGCTCTGCTGGGTCACCCCGCAGGCGCGCGCCGCCTGGGCTGCGGACATCCCGCCCTCCCGCGAGAGGGTGAGCAGCACGGTGTACTGCGTCATGGTCAGCCCGTGGCCGCGCAGCACGGCCTCGTGGTGCGCCATCAGCGCCTGCTCCGCACGTCTGATCCGGCTGCAGAGGTACTCCTCGACGGGCATGTCCGCCATGCGCTCACTCCCTTGCTTCCGCGCCCGGCACCCGCGTTCACAGAATCCTGTGTTGACTCAGGTACCTGTCACACCTACCGTTCCCACTGACGGCAAGTCACAGGATACTGAGTCAGCACAGGAGGCTGCTTCCATGAGGGCGATCGTTCTCGACGGCGACGACCACTACCGGATCACCGAGCTCGACACCCCCGTGCCGGGACCCGGCGAGGTCGCGCTCCGCGTCGCCTACGCCGGCGTCCAGTGGGGCGACACGATGGTCAAGGACGGCCTCTTCCCGGTGCCGCGCCCCTTCGTCCCCGGCTTCGAGGCGTCCGGGCACATCGTCGCGGTCGGCCCGGGCGTCGACGCGAACCGCGTCGGCGAGGCCGTCACCGCGCTCGCCGCGGGCGGCGCCCACGCCGAGGTGGTCGTCGTACCCGCCGTCCTCGCGCTCGCCGTCGGCGAGCTGCCGCTGCGGACGGCGGCGGCGTTCGGCTGGTCCACGCCGACCGCCTACGACCTCGTCCACACCGTCGCCCGCGTGCGCGCGGGCGAGCGGGTCCTGATCCACGGCGCGGCCGGAGCCGTCGGCGGCCAGGCCGCGCAGTTCGCCCGGCTGGCCGGCGCCGGAAGGATCGTCGGCGTGGCCGGGAGCGCCGACCGGGCCGCCTACGCGGCACGGTCCGGCTTCGACGAGGTCCTGCTGCGCGAGGACCTCCCGGCCGGGCTCGGCGACGAACGGTTCGACGTCGTCCTCGACCCGGTCGGCGGTCCGACCCGGCAGGCCGGACTGAGCGCGCTCGCACCGCACGGCCGCCTCGTCGCGTACGGCGCACTCGGCGGCCACGCGCCCGTCCTCGCCGACACCGACGCGCTGCTCGGGGACGGCCGGTCGCTGATGACCTACAACAGCGCCCTACTGAGCCGGACGCACCCCGAACGCCTCGCCGACTCCGCCCGCCGGGCGCTCGGCCTGCTGGTCGAGGGGCTCGTCTCCGTGGACGTCACCGCCGAGTACGACCCGTCCGAGCTCGGCCTCGCGGTGCGGCGGCTGCGGGAGGGCGCCACGCGTGGCAAGAGCCTGCTCCGCGTCGCCGGGAGGTTCGACACCCCGTCCGGCGCCGCCGGCGCATGAGAACCGCCCCCGTCCTCAATTGGGGGTAGAGGAGGGGGGCGGTGATCAGGGGCCGCTCACGCGGCGGGTGGGCGTCAGCCCATGTGCGGGTAGCCGTACTCGGTCGGCGGGACCAGCGTCTCCTTGATGGCGCGGGTCAGCGTCCAGCGCATCAGGTTCTGCGGGGCGCCGGCCTTGTCGTTCGTACCCGAGGCACGGCCGCCGCCGAAGGGCTGCTGGCCGACGACGGCGCCGGTCGACTTGTCGTTGATGTAGAAGTTGCCCGCGGCGAAGCGGAGCTTCTCCATCGTGTACGCGGCGGCGGCGCGGTCGCCGGAGATGACCGAGCCGGTGAGGGCGTAGTCCGAGACCGACTCCATCTGGGTCAGCATCTCGTCGTACGCGTCGTCCTCGTAGACGTGGATCGCGAGGATCGGGCCGAAGTACTCGGCCTTGAAGACCTCGTTCTCCGGGTCGGTGCAGGCGATGACGGTCGGGCGGACGAAGTAGCCCACCGAGTCGTCGTAGGTGCCGCCGGCGACGATCGTGCAGGTCGGGTCGGCCGCGGCGCGGTCGATCGCGGCCTTGTTCTTGGCGAACGAACGCTCGTCGATGACGGCGCCGATGAAGTTCGACAGGTCGGTGACGTCACCCATGGTGATGCCGTCGACCTCGGCCGCGAACTCCTCCTTGAAGCCGTCGTTCCAGATGGACGCCGGGATGTACGCGCGGGAGGACGCGGAGCACTTCTGGCCCTGGAACTCGAAGGAGCCGCGGGTCAGCGCGGTCTTCAGGATGGCGCGGTCGGCGCTCGGGTGGGCGACGACGAAGTCCTTGCCGCCGGTCTCGCCGACGATCCGCGGGTACGAGCGGTACTTCTCGATGTTGGTGCCGACCGTCTTCCACAGGTGCTGGAAGGTCTTGGTCGAGCCGGTGAAGTGGATGCCGGCCAGGTCGGGGTGGTTCAGCGCCACCTCGGAGACGGCGATGCCGTCGCCGGTCACCAGGTTGATGACGCCCTTCGGCAGGCCGGCCTCCTCCAGGAGCTCCATGAGGAGCACCGCGGAGTGCGTCTGCGTCGGGGACGGCTTCCAGACCACCACGTTGCCCATGAGGGCGGGGGCGGTGGGCAGGTTGCCCGCGATGGCCGTGAAGTTGAACGGCGTGATCGCGTAGACGAAGCCCTCCAGCGGGCGGTGGTCCAGACGGTTCCACACGCCCGGGGAGTTCGCCGGCGGCTGCTCGGCCAGGATCTGGCGGGCGTACGCCACGTTGAAGCGCCAGAAGTCGACGAGCTCGCACGGGGTGTCGATCTCGGCCTGCTGGGCGGTCTTCGACTGGCCGAGCATGGTGGACGCGGCCAGCGTCTCGCGCCACGGGCCGGCCAGCAGCTCGGCGGCGCGCAGGATGATCGCGGCACGGTCGTCGAAGGCCATCGCGCGCCACGCCGGGGCGGCGGCCAGGGCCGCGTCGACGGCGTCCTGGGCGTCCTGCGTGGTGGCGCCGCGGAAGGTGCCGATGACGGCCTTGTGGTTGTGCGGCTGGACGACCTTGAACTCCTCGCCGCCGCCGAGGCGCTTCACGCCGCCGATGGTCATCGGCAGCTCGCGCGGGTTCTCGGCCAGCTCCTTGAGCTTGACCTCGAGGCGGGCGCGCTCCGGGGAACCGGGGGCGTAGCTGTGCACCGGCTCGTTGACCGGAGCGGGGACCTGGGTGACAGCGTCCATGAGTCGCGTAACTCCTTGTGAGAGGTGGGCTCAGCCCTTGGTGAGGATGGAGCGGACGAAGAAGAGGAGGTTGGCCGGCTTCTCCGCCAGGCGGCGCATGAAGTATCCGTACCAGTCGGTGCCGTACGCGGTGTAGACACGCATGCGGTGGCCCTCGGCGGCGAGGCGGTTCTGCTCCTCGCTGCGGATGCCGTACAGCATCTGGAACTCGTACTCGTCCAGCTTGCGCCCGGCGCGGCGGGCCAGCTCCTGGCCGATGGAGATCAGGCGCGGGTCGTGCGAGCCGATCATCGGGTAGCCCTCGCCGTCCATCAGGATCTTCATGATCCGGACGTACGCCTTGTCGATCTCGGGCTTGTCCTGGATGGCGACGGAGGCGGGCTCCTTGTAGGCGCCCTTCACGATCCGGACGCGGGAGCCGTTCGCGGCGAGGCGGCGGGCGTCGTCCTCGGTGCGGAAGAGGTACGCCTGGATGACGCAGCCGGTCTGCGGGAAGGACTTCCGCAGCTCGTCGTGGATGGCGAACATCGAGTCGAGGGTGGTGTGGTCCTCGGCGTCCAGGGTGACCGTGGTGCCGATCTCGGCGGCGGCCTCGACGACCGGGCGGACGTTCGCGAGGGCCAGCTCGTGGCCGTTCTCGAGCGACTGGCCGAACATCGACAGCTTGACGGACATCTCGGCGTGGGAGCCGAGGCCCAGCTCCTTGAGGCGGCCGATCAGCTCCAGGTAGGCGTCGCGGGCGGCGTACGACTGCTCGACGGTGGTGATGTCCTCACCGACGACGTCGAGGGTGACCTCCAGGCCGCGGGCGCTCAGCTCGGAGACGATCGGGACGACGTCGTCGACCGTCTCACCGGCGATGAAGCGGGCGACGACCTGCTTGGTCCCGGGGGCGGCCGACACGAGACGGCGCATCTTGTCGCTGCGCGACGCGGCGAGGATCACGGGACCCAGCACGGGGCACCTCCAGAAGGCATGAGTAGAACGGGGCCATACCCGGAGCAAGGGAACGAAACGGGAACAGCACGGAGAACCACCGTGAAACCTATGGATCGCTCCGATCCTCTGCCATCGACAGCTGTCACGCATCCGTGCGCGGCATCTCATACACATGTCTGAAGGGGTGCGAGAATGGCGCTGTGAAGGGCGATTACCAAGAACTGGTCGACGAGATCTCCGCGCTGCTCGGCGCCCCCGCCACGCTGGAGAACCGCGACTTCGGACTGATCGCCTTCGGGGCGCACGACAGCGACGACGACGCGGCGATGGACCCCGTCCGGACGCGGTCGATCCTGACCCGGAAGTCCACGCCGGCGGTCCGTGCCTGGTTCGAGGGCTTCGGCATCACCCGGGCCACCGGCCCGGTCCGCATCCCGGCCGCCCCGGACGCGGGGGTGTTCCGGGACCGGATCTGCCTTCCCGTACGCCATCGGGGCGTGGTCCTCGGATACGTGTGGCTGCTCGACGCGGAGCCCGGCCCCCCGCCCGAGCGGCTGACCGCCGCGATGGACGTCGCCGCCCGCATCGGCGACCTCCTCGCCGACGAGGAGCGTGCGGGCGCCGACCTCTCCCGCGAGTTCGTCGCGGTCCTGACCGCCGGGCGCGGCTGGCAGAGCGACATGGCCGTCGCGGCCCTCCGGGCGGCCCTCGGCCCCAGCGCGGACGGCCTGCACACCGTCGTCTGCGTGACCCCCTGGCACGGCGAGGCCCCCTCGATCCGCTCGGTCCCCGGCGCGGCGGCGGTCGCCACCCTGCCCGAGGGCGAGTCCCTCGCCGTCCTCGTACGGCTGCGCACGGCCGAGGACCTCTCCCCCGCCCACACGGCCGCCGACCGGCTGCGCGGCGCCGCGCCGGCCGGCATCGCGACCCCCCGCCGGGGCCTCACCGACCTCCCGGCGGCCTGGCGCGAAGCCAACCCGGCGGCCCGGGCCGCCACGGCGCAGCCGACGCTCGGACCGGTCGCCGAGTGGGCCGGGATCGGCCCGTACCGCCTGCTCGCGGCGCTCTACCACCCCGAGATCGACCCCGCCGTCGCCCCGCTCCTCGCCCCCGCCCACACCGAACTGGCCCGCACCGCCGAGGTCTTCCTCGACAACGCCGGCCAGGCGGGCCGCACGGCGGCCGCCCTCGGCATCCACCGCCAGACCCTCTACTACCGGCTGTCCCGCGTCGAACAGCTCACCGGCCTGGACCTCGACGACGGCGAGGACCGCCTCCTGCTCCACATGTCGCTGAAGTCGGCCCGGCTGTAAGCCTCCGGGTTGACGGCGCCTCAGGGCCGCGTCCGGGTCGTCCCCGATGTCCCGGCGCCGCCGGAGGCCCTACCGTCGTGAGTGGCGTGAGTGTCGGACGGCGAACGGGCGAGGGGCGTCATGAAGGCATGGGTGCAGGACCGGTACGGATCGGCGGACGTACTGGAGTTCACCGAGGTCGAGCGGCCGGTGCCGGGCGAGCGGGAGGTGCTCGTCCGCGTCCACGCCGCCGCCGTGAACGCGGCGGACTGGCACCTGATGCGGGGCGACCCCTATGTGGCCCGGCTCGCCCTCGGCCTGCGAAGACCGAAGGAGCGGATCCGGGGCAGGGACTTCGCGGGCCGCGTCGAGGCCGTGGGCGCCGGGGTGACCGGCCTGCGCCCCGGGGACGAGGTCTTCGGGGAGACCCCCGGGACGTTCGCCGAATACGTGTGCGCCTCCGAGGAGGTGACGGAGCGCAAGCCGGCCGGCCTGACCTTCGAGCAGGCGGCGGCGATACCGCTGGCGGGCAACACCGCCCTGATGGGGCTGCGGGATCTGGGGAAGGTGCGACCGGGCGCGAAGGTGCTGGTCAACGGGGCTTCGGGAGGCGTCGGGACCTTCGCCGTCCAGCTCGCGAAGGCCTTCGGCGCCGAGGTGACGGGGGTGTGCAGCACCCGGAACGCGGCGCTGGTCCTCGGACTCGGCGCGGACCGCGTCGTCGACTACACCCGCGAGGACTTCACCACCGGCCGGGACCGCTACGACCTGGTGTTCGACCTGGTGGGCAACCGGTCGCTGTCCGAGCTCCGGCGGGTCCTCTCCCCCGCGGGCGTGCTCGTCCTGTCCGGCGGCGGGGTCTTCGAGGGGGGCAGCGTTTTCGGGCCGATGGGGCTGATCCTCAAGGGCCAGTTGCTCTCCTTGTTCTCCGGCCGCCGGCTCCGCGTCCTCACGGCGGAGCCGCGCCGGGAGAACCTGGCGGCGCTGCGGGAACTCGCCGAGAGCGGCGGCATCGCCCCGGTGGTCGAGCGGACCTATCCGCTGGACCAGGCGGCGCGCGCCCTGCGGTACGTCGAGGAGGAGCACGCCCGCGCGAAGGTCGTCCTCAGCTGTCCTCCCCCATCAGGACCTTGAGGCCCGCGGTGAGGTCGTCCGCGGTCGGCGCCGTCTCCGGGTCGACCATCCACTGGATCATGACGCCGGTGGCGAGTGCCTGACAGAGCAGTCCCGCGACCCGGGCCTTCTCGGGGTCGGCCTCGGGGTCGATGCCCAGGAAGCCCTCGGCCATCCCGAGTCGGCCCTCGCGCTGCGGCTCCTTGATGGCGTCGCGGAGCTTCTCGTCGTCGTCGAGCCGGGTGACGATCTCGGTCTGGAGCTTCCAGACCGGCCTGCTCGCCTCGGCCGCGCCGATGACCTGCTCCCAGACGGCGTGGAAGCGGCGGTACGGGTCGGCCGGCAGCTCCCGCTTCTGCTCGCCGGAGCCGGCGGGGCCGACCTGCTCTCCCCACTCCTCGGTGAGGGCGAGGAAGGCCTGCTGGAGCAGGGCGTCCTTGGAGCCGTAGTGGTAGCCGATGGAGGCCAGGTTGGTGCCGGACGCGGCGACGATGTCGCGCGCCGTGGTGCGTCCGTACCCCTTCTCCAGGAGGCAGCGCTTGGCACCTTCGAGCAGGTCTTCCTTGTGTCCCATGACAGCACTGTACCCGGCCGATAGACAATCGTGTAAGACGAGCGTCTATCGACCGGGTACGAGTCCGCGTACGGGCCGCGTCAGATCAGGTTGACCGAGCGGGCCGAGGCGGCGCCGATCTCCTGGGCGATCTCCGCGAGCACCGCCGCCGGCAGCGTGTCGTCCACGGTGAGCACGACGAGCGCCTCGCCGCCCTCCTCCGCGCGGGAGACCTGCATGCCCGCGATGTTCAGACCGGCCTCGCCGAGGATCCGGCCGACCGTGCCGACGACGCCCGGGCGGTCCTCGTAGCGCAGCACGACCATGTGGTCGGCGAGCGCCAGGTCCACGTCGTAGTCGCCGACCGCGACGATCTTCTGGAGGTGCTTGGGGCCGGCCAGCGTGCCGGAGACCGACACCTCCTCGCCGCTCGACAGCGTGCCGCGGACGGTGACCACGTTGCGGTGGTCGGGCGACTCGGAGCTCGTCGTCAGGCGCACCTCGACACCGCGCTCCTGCGCGAACAGCGGGGCGTTGACGTAGGACACGGTCTCGTCGACCACGTCCTCGAACACGCCCTTGAGCGCGGAGAGTTCGAGCACCTTCACGTCGTGCTGGGTGATCTCGCCGTACACCTCGACGTCGAGACGGGCCGCGACCTCGCCCGCCAGGGCGGTGAAGATCCGACCGAGCTTCTCGGCGAGCGGCAGACCCGGCTTCACGTCCTCGGCGATGACGCCGCCCTGGACGTTGACCGCGTCCGGGACCAGCTCGCCGGCGAGCGCCAGGCGCACCGAACGGGCGACCGCGATGCCGGCCTTCTCCTGGGCCTCGTCCGTGGAGGCGCCGAGGTGCGGGGTGCAGACGACCTGGTCGAGCTCGAACAGCGGGGAGTCCGTGCAGGGCTCCTTCGCGTACACGTCGAGGCCCGCGCCGGCGACCCGGCCCTCCTTGAGGGCGGTGTAGAGCGCCGCCTCGTCCACGATCCCGCCGCGCGCGGCGTTGACGATCCGGACGGAGGGCTTGACCTTGTGCAGCGCCTCGTCGCCGATGAGACCGATGGTCTCCGGGGTCTTCGGCAGGTGGACGGTGATGAAGTCCGCGACCTCCAGGAGCTCGTCCAGGGCCAGCAGCTTCACCCCCATCTGGGCGGCGCGGGCGGGCTGCACGTAAGGGTCGTACGCGACGATCTTCATGCCGAAGGCGGACATGCGCTGGGCGACCAGGACGCCGATGCGGCCGAGGCCGACGACGCCGAGGGTCTTCTCGCTCAGCTCGACGCCCGTGTACTTGTTGCGCTTCCACTCGCCGTTCTTCAGCGCGGTGTTGGCCTGCGGGATGTTGCGCGCGGTGGCGACCAGCAGACCGCACGCGAGCTCGGCGGCGGTGACGATGTTCGAGGTCGGGGCGTTGACGACCATGACGCCGGCCTTGGTGGCGGCGGAGACGTCGACGTTGTCCAGACCGACACCGGCACGGGCGACGACCCGGAGCTTGTTCGCGGCGGCGAGGGCCTCCGCGTCGACCTTGGTCGCGGAGCGGACCAGGATCGCGTCCACATCGGCGATGGCGGGGATCAGCTCGGCGCGGTCGGCGCCGTTGCAGTGCCGGATCTCGAAGTCCGGGCCCAGCGCGTCGACGGTGGCGGGCGACAGCTCTTCAGCGATGAGTACGACAGGTTTCGAGCTCACGTGAGTCCTCACAGGTCCAGTGCGGACGGCCGTCCCGACGGCCGCAGGCGGTGGAGGGGGCTTGCCGCGTGAAAGCGCACGACGCTGTGGGCCTGACGCGTATGTTGTTGAGCAGTGTAGTGCTGTGCCGGCGCACTTCATGCGCCTCGTTGGAAGGATCACCCGTCCGTGGTTGGACGGGGTGTCCAACGATGTGGGGAGGGGCCGGACACAGTGTCCGGCCCCTCCCCGAAGGCTTACGCCTCCTCGTCGTTCACCCAGCTCATGAGCTTCCGCAGCTCCTTGCCGGTGGTCTCCAGGAGGTGGTTCTCGTCCTGGGTCTTGTACTCGTTGTACTTCTTCAGACCGCCGTGGTACTCGGCCATCCACTCCTTGGCGAAGGTGCCGTCCTGGATCTCCGCGAGGACCTTCTTCATCTCGGCCTTGGTGGCGTCGGTGATGATCCGCGGGCCGGTGACGTAGTCGCCCCACTCGGCGGTCTCGGAGACCGACCAGCGCATCTTCTCCAGGCCGCCCTCGTACATGAGGTCGACGATGAGCTTCAGCTCGTGGAGGCACTCGAAGTAGGCGATCTCCGGCTGGTAGCCGGCCTCGGTCAGGGTCTCGAAGCCCGCCTTGACCAGAGCCGCGGTGCCACCGCAGAGGACGGCCTGCTCACCGAACAGGTCGGTCTCGGTCTCCTCCTTGAAGGTCGTCTTGATGACGCCCGCGCGGGTGCCGCCGATGCCCTTGGCGTACGAGAGCGCCAGCGCGAAGGCGTTGCCGGTCGCGTCCTGCTCGACGGCGGCGATGCACGGAACGCCGCGGCCCTCCTCGTACTGGCGGCGGACCAGGTGACCCGGGCCCTTCGGGGCGACCAGGGCGACGTCGACGCCCTCGGGGACCTCGATGAAGCCGTAGCGGACGTTGAGGCCGTGACCGAAGAAGAGCGCGTCGCCCGCCTTCAGGTTGTCCTTGATGGACTCCTCGTAGACCTTGGCCTGGATCGGGTCCGGGGTCAGGATCATGATGAGGTCGGCCTCGGCCGCGGCCTCGGCGACGGACACGACGCGCAGGCCCTGCTCCTCGGCCTTGGCCTTGGACTTCGAACCCTCCTGGAGACCGACGCGGACGTCGACACCGGAGTCACGGAGCGACAGCGCGTGGGCGTGCCCCTGGCTGCCGTAGCCGATCACCGCGACCTTGCGGCCCTGGATGATGGACAGGTCTGCGTCGGCGTCGTAGAACAGCTCGGCCACTGGGAATCTCCTTGAGGTGCTGGTGTTGCGTCCCACCGTACGGCGGGGAGCGGGAGGAAGGTTTTCGGGTCTCGTCAGTCGGACCGCCGAGTGGACCGGCGGTCGGCCTCCGATGACTCTCAGGCGCTGCGGTCGAGGGCCCGCAGGGACCGGTCCGTGATGGACCGGGAACCACGCCCTATGGCGATCGTGCCCGACTGCACGAGCTCCTTGACGCCGAACTGCTCCAGCATCTTGAGCATGGCGTCGAGCTTGTCACTCGAACCGGTGGCCTCGATGGTGACCGCCTCGGGCGAGACGTCCACGGTCTTGGCGCGGAACAGCTGCACGATCTCGACGATCTGGGAGCGGGTCTCGTTGTCGGCGCGGACCTTCACCAGGACGAGCTCGCGCTGGATCGCAGCGCTGGGCTCGAGTTCGACGATCTTCAGGACGTTGACCAGCTTGTTGAGCTGCTTGGTCACCTGCTCCAGGGGCAGGTCCTCGACATTGACCACGATGGTGATGCGGGAGATGTCGGGGTGCTCGGTGATGCCGACGGCGAGGGAGTCGATGTTGAAGCCGCGGCGGGAGAACAGCGCGGCGATCCGGGCGAGGATGCCGGGCGTGTTCTCGACGAGAACGGAGAGCGTGTGCTTGGTGGACATGTCTGGGTCTCTTCCTTTTCGCTCTGCTCGCTCAGTCGTCTTCGCCGTCGCCGAAGTCGGGGCGGACGCCCCGCGCGGCCATGACCTCGTCGTTCGAGGTGCCGGCGGCGACCATCGGCCAGACCTGGGCGTCCTCGTGGACGATGAAGTCGATCACGACCGGGCGGTCGTTGATGGCATTGGCCTCGGCGATGACCTTGTCCAGGTCGGCCGGGTCCTCGCAGCGCAGGGCGACACAGCCCATGGCCTCGGAGAGCTTGACGAAGTCGGGGACGCGGGTGCCCTTGTTCGCCTGGACGTCGTCCGGGCCGGAGTGCAGGACCGTGTTGGAGTAGCGCTGGTTGTAGAACAGGGTCTGCCACTGGCGGACCATCCCGAGGGCGCCGTTGTTGATGATGGCGACCTTGATCGGGATGTTGTTCAGGGCGCAGGTGGTGAGCTCCTGATTGGTCATCTGGAAGCAGCCGTCGCCGTCGACGGCCCAGACCGTGCGGTCCGGCATGCCGGCCTTGGCGCCCATCGCGGCGGGGACCGCGTACCCCATCGTCCCGGCGCCGCCGGAGTTCAGCCAGGTGGCCGGCTTCTCGTAGTCGATGAAGTGGGCGGCCCACATCTGGTGCTGGCCGACGCCCGCGGCGAAGATCGTGCCCTCGGGGGCGAGCTGGCCGATGCGCTGGATGACCTGCTGCGGCGAGAGGCTGCCGTCCTCCGGCAGGTCGTAGCCGAGCGGGTAGGTCTCGCGCCAGCGGCTCAGGTCGCTCCACCAGGCGGTGTAGTCGCCCTTGTTGCCCTCGCTGTGCTCGGCCTGGACGGCCTGGACCAGGTCGGCGATGACCTCGCGGGCGTCACCGACGATCGGGACGTCGGCGGCGCGGTTCTTGCCGATCTCGGCCGGGTCGATGTCCGCGTGGACGATCTTGGCGTACGGGGCGAAGCTGTCGAGCTTGCCGGTGACGCGGTCGTCGAAGCGGGCGCCGAGGGCGACGATCAGGTCGGCCTTCTGCAGCGCGGTGACGGCGGTGACCGCACCGTGCATGCCCGGCATGCCCACGTGCAGCGGGTGGCTGTCGGGGAAGGCGCCGAGGGCCATCAGGGTGGTGGTGACCGGGGCGCCGGTGAGCTCGGCGAGGATCTTCAGCTCGGCGGTGGCGCCGGCCTTGATGACGCCGCCGCCGACGTACAGGACGGGCCGCTTGGCGGCGGAGATCAGCTTGGCGGCCTCGCGGATCTGCTTGGCGTGCGGCTTGGTCACCGGGCGGTAGCCGGGCAGGTCGGTCTGCGGCGGCCAGCTGAAGGTGGTCTTCGCCTGGAGCGCGTCCTTGGCGATGTCGACCAGGACCGGGCCCGGGCGGCCGGTGGCGGCGATGTGGAAGGCCTCGGCGATCGTCCGCGGGATGTCCTCGGCCTTGGTGACCAGGAAGTTGTGCTTGGTGATCGGCATCGTGATGCCGCAGATGTCCGCCTCCTGGAAGGCGTCCGTGCCGATCGCCTTCGAGGCGACCTGGCCGGTGATCGCGACGAGCGGGACCGAGTCCATGTGCGCGTCGGCGATCGGGGTGACCAGGTTCGTCGCGCCGGGACCCGAGGTCGCCATGCAGACGCCGACCTTGCCGGTCGCCTGGGCGTAGCCGGTGGCCGCGTGGCCCGCGCCCTGCTCGTGCCGGACCAGGATGTGGCGCACTCGCTGCGAGTCCATCATCGGGTCGTAGGCCGGGAGGATCGCGCCGCCCGGGATGCCGAAGACGGTGTCGGCGCCCACTTCCTCGAGAGAACGGATGAGGGACTGCGCACCCGTGACGTGCTCGACGGCGGTGGCGGACTGCGCGCCGCCACGCGGCCGCGGCTGCGGATGGTGCCCGGTGGCCTGGTCGGTCATCAGCATCTCTTCTCGAAGCAGAGGGTTTTTGCGAGGTGTTTTGCGGGGGTTTGCAACGACTTAGGAATGGGTCGATGCAACAAAAAACCCCTCGTGCCGTGAGGCAAGCGAGGGGAGCGCGTCGGGTGCGTTCTAAGCCGGGCCTGTCGATGGCCCTGCTTCAGCCGACGCGCTTTCCAAGTACGAGAATTCGGGTGCGCATGGCACTGACCCTCCCTCTCGGCCCTCACCACTGTCAAGTGGGTGGGACGGGCGTCTCAGTATTTGAGCGGATCGGGCGACGGCTTCCGGCCGGAACGGGCACCCCGCCGGGCAGCGGGTACTCGTCCCGGACCAGCGCCCTGCGCAGCCGGTACTCGTCGAGCGGGCCCGAGAAGGCCATGCCCTGGGCATGACCGCACCCCATCGCCCGCAGGGCGATGACCTGCTCCGGCACGTCGACCCCGTCGGCGACGGTCTGCATGCCGAGCTCGCCGGCGATCCGCAGCACACCACGCGTGATCTTGCGGAGCCGGGCCGACTCGACCACACCCTCGACGAGGCCCCGGTCCAGCTTCAGTATGTCGACCGGAAGCCTCCGCAGGGCGTTGATCGCCATATGTCCGCTGCCGAATCCGTCGAGCGCGATCCGCACCCCGAGGCGGCGCAGGGTGACGAGCCGCTGTTCGAGTTCGTCGAGCGAGGTCCTGGCGTCGCTGTCGGCCAGTTCGATGACCAGCGAGCCGGACGGCAGCCCGTGCCGGGTGAGCAGGGACTCGATCGAGCCCGTCGGCAGCGAGCGGTCCAGGAGGCGGCGGGCGGACAGGCGGATGGCGACCGGGGTGCGGTGGCCTATTCCCGCCCGCTCGGCGGCCTGCTCCACGGCCTCTTCGAGGAGCCAGCGGCCGAGCTCGGCGGTGCGCTCGCCGTCGTCCGTGACCCGGAGGTACTCCGCGGGGGTGAAGAGGATGCCCTGGGTGGACCGCCAGCGCGCCTGGGCGCTCACGGCGGTGATCCGGCCGGTGGAGAGGTCGACGACCGGCTGGTGGAGCAGGGCGAACTCGCCGTCGTCGAGTGCGGTGCGCAGCCGGGCGGCCAGCTCCGTGCGGCGCACCACCTCGGCCTGCATCTGCGGCTTGTAGAGCTCGACGCGGTCCTTGCCGGCGGCCTTGGCCCGGTACATGGCGAGGTCGGCGTTGCGCAGCAGGTTGCCGGCCTCGATGCCGGGCTCGGCGAAGGCGACGCCGATGGAGGCGGCGACCCGCACCTCGTTGCCGCCGTCGACGCGGTACGGCTGGGAGAGCGTGAGCCGCAGGCGGTCGGCGATCTCCTGGACCTGGTTCTCGCGGGCCGCCTGCTCGCGTCCGCCGTCGCCGAGGATGAGGGCGGCGAACTCGTCGCCGCCGAGCCGGGCGGCGGTGTCCCCGGCCCGTACGGAGTCGTGGAGGCGACGGGCGGCCTGGACGAGGAGGTCGTCGCCGGCCTGGTGGCCGAGCCGGTCGTTCACCGCCTTGAAGCCGTCGAGGTCGATGAAGAGCACGGCGGTGCCGGGGTCCGAGGAGCGGCGGCCGCTGAGCGCCTGCCGGACGCGCCGGGTGAACAGGGCCCGGTTGGGCAGGTCGGTGAGCGGGTCGTGCTCGGCGTTGTGCTGCAACTGGGCCTGGAGGCGTACGCGTTCGGTCACGTCCCGGCTGTTGAAGATCAGGCCGCCCTGGTGCCGGTTGACCGTCGACTCCACGTTGAGCCAGTCGCCGCGGCCGGAGCGGAAGCGGCACTCGATCCGGGTGGTGGGCTCCTCGGCGGGCGAGACGGCGAGGAAGCGCCGGACCTCGTGGACGACGGCGCCGAGGTCCTCGGGGTGGATGAGGGAGGCCAGCTCGGAGCCGATCAGCTCCTCGGCCTCGCGCCCGTAGACCCCGGTCGCGGCCGGGCTCACGTAGCGCAGCACCCCGGTCGGCGCGGCGATCATGATGACGTCGCTCGACCCCTGCACGAGTGACCTGAAGTGGTTCTCCTTCTGGGCCAGTTCGTGGGTGAGGGCGATGTTGTCGAGGAGCATGATGCCCTGCCGCACGACGAGGGCGAGCACCACCGTGCAGCCGGTGAGGACGACGACCCGGTCGACCCTGCGCCCCTCGACGACGTTGTACAGGATGCCGAGGGTGCAGACCGCGGCGGCGAGGTACGGGGTGAGGGCGGCGAGCGACCCGGCGACCGGGCGGCTGTGGAGCAGCGGACCGCGGGCGGCGACCGCGGTGTCCGGCGGCCGGCGCACCCCCCAGGGCGCGTAGGCGAGGAGCAGGGAGCCGGCGAACCAGCCGGCGTCGAGCAGCTGGCCCGAGGCGTAGTTCTCGCGGAGCAGCGGCGAGGTGAACAGGGCGTCGCACAGCACGGTCAGGGCGAGCGCGGCGATGGCGGTGTTGGTCGCCGACCGGTTCGCCTGCGAGCGCCGGAAGTGCAGGACCAGGACCATGCTGACGAGCACGATGTCGAGCAGCGGGTACGCGAGCGACAGCGCGGCCTGGGCGACGGACTCGCCCTCGAAGTGGGCCGTACGGGCGAGGGCCAGGCTCCAGGACAGCGTGAGCAGCGAGCCCCCGATGAGCCAGGCGTCGAGCCCCAGGCAGACCCAGCCGGCCCGGGTGACGGGCTTCTTGGCGAGGACGAGGAGGCCGACGATGGCGGGCGGTGCGAAGAGCAGGAAGAAGAGGTCGGCGACGGAGGAGTCCGGCACCTCTGCGCGGAGCACCACCTCGTACCAGCCCCAGACCGCGTTGCCCGAGGCGGCCATGAACGAGGAGAAGGCGAAGAGCAGCCAGGCGGGGCGGGCGCTGCCGCGGTGGACGCGGCCGTAGAGGAAGCAGGAGACCGCCGCGGTGAGCGCGGCGGCGCTGAGCCCGAAGTCGCCCATGAAGAGCGCGAGCCGCGGGGAGCCCCAGCCGAGCGAGGCTCCGGTCGTGTAGCCCGCGCAGATCAGCCCCAGGGCGATCTGGGCGAGGATCGCGCCGACGCCGGGCCGCCCGGGGTCCGGATGCCCGGGGCCGCCGCCACCGCCGCCGACGGGGCGGCGCGTGATGACCGCCCCGGGCGCGCTCACCGGGCCCTCCGGCGCCGCGCCACCGCACCCGACCGGTTCGTGCGGGCGCGCGGACGGCTCGCCGGAACCCCCGGGCGCGTGCCCGTGGCAGTCGCCGGGGCCCGCGTCCGGGAGCGCGGCGGCATGACTCTCACCGCCACTCCGCCCGGCTCCCGCGCCCGGTCCGGCGCCGGACGCGTGCGGCGCGGTGTCGGATCCGTGCGATCCGGTGCCGGACGCGCGTGTCCCGGAGTCGGCCCCGTGCGTTCTCCTGTCGGACCCGTGCGCTCCGGTTTCGGGCGCGCGTGGTCCGGTGCCGGACGCGCGCGGTCCGATGTCGGACGGTCCGGCGGTGCGGGGCTCGCGGTGTTGCGCGGCCTGGTCCGGTACCGATCGTGCGAGGCCGGCGGCGAGGCGTGGAAGGCTTGCCGACGGCGGCGTCGCCGCGTCGGATCGTCGGTCTTTCGGCCGTGCTTCACCCGCTGCCCCCCTCGGAATCTGATGACCCGTCACTTCGCTCCCCAGCGTCAGCCCGTAATCGACGCAGTCCCCCGCATCGGGACGATACACCAGGACCGTCACTCAGGGACAGGGTCGCAGTACTCTCAGTGACGATCAGGAGGCTTGCGCGCGGCGCGTGTCGGGGGCGCGCTTCACCCGTCCGGCCCCCTGGGGGCCGGGGCGGGACGCCACCGCTCAGCCGGTGGTGAGCAGGACGTTGACCAGCTCCTCACCGGCCGCGAAGCGCCGCAGCTGTCCGGCGATCAGCCGCTTCGCGCGCGGCATGAAGGCCGAGGTCGAACCTCCCACGTGGGGGCTGATCAGGACACCGGGAGCGTGCCACAACGGGTGCCCGGCCGGCAGCGGTTCCGGGTCGGTGACATCCAGTGCCGCCGTGATCCTGCCGCTCTCGACCTCCTTGAGCAGCGCCGCCGTGTCGACGACCGGTCCGCGGGCGACGTTCACCAGGAGCGCGCCGTCCTTCATGCGCGCCAGGAAGCCGGCGTCGGCGAGGTGCCTGGTGGCGGGGGTGAGGGGCGTGGAGAGGACGACCACGTCCGCCTCCGGAAGGAGCGCGGGGAGCTCGGTGAGCGCCTGGACCGGGCCACGCTCCGTGGTGCGCGCGGAGCGTGCGACGCGCGCCACCCGCGCGCACTCGAAGGGTGCGAGCCGGTCCTCGATGGCGGCGCCGATCGACCCGTACCCCACGATCAGGACGGACTTGTCGGCGAGGGCGGGGTAGAAGCCCGCCCGCCACTCCTCGGCGTCCTGGCCGCGCACGAACCCGGGGATGCCGCGCAGCGAGGCCAGGATCAGCGCGAGCGTGAGCTCGGCCGTGCTGGCCTCGTGGACGCCCTTCGCGTTGCACAGGGCGACGCCCGGCGGCAGCAGGCCGATGCCGGGCGTGACGTGGTCGATGCCCGCGGACAGGGTCTGCACGGCCCGGAGCGAGGTCATCGCGGCCAGCGGCCGGACCGCGATCTCCTGCCCCTTCATGTACGGCACCACGTAGAAGGCGCAGCGCGCCGGATCGGCGGGGAACTCGAGCCCGCCGTCCCAGAAGCGGTAGTTCAGGCCCGCCGCGCCGGGAGCGGGGAGTCCCTCGATCTCTTCCGCCGGAACCGGAAGCCACACGTCGGCGGCCGTGTCTTCGAATCTCATGACCGGGAGGCTATGCGAAGAATCCCGCGCGCCATTGGTTACTTTGGGGGACGGCACAGGGAGGGGTACCGGCAGGTGGAGCGCAGGACTATCGGGGCGACGGCGCTCGACGTGGGTGCGATCGGCCTGGGGTGCATGCCGATGAGCTGGGCCTACAGCCGTTCGCAGCAGCGGGGGGACCTCTCATCACGGGCCGTGCACGCGGCACTTGACTCCGGGGTGACCCTGCTCGACACCGCCGACATGTACGGACCGTTCACCAACGAGCTCATGTTGGGGCGGGTGTTGAAGGAGCGGCGGGCGGAGGCCTTCGTCTCGACGAAGTGCGGACTGCTCGTCGGCGACGGGCACGTCGTCGCCAACGGCAGGCCGGGGTACGTGCGTCGGGCCTGCGACGCCTCGCTGCGGCGGCTCCAGACCGATGTGATCGACCTCTACCAGCTGCACCGCGCCGACCCCGAGGTGCCGGTCGAGGAGACCTGGGGCGCCATGGCCGAGCTGGTGTCGGCGGGCAAGGTGCGGGCGCTCGGGCTGTGCGCGGTCGACGCCCGGTCGGCCCGCCGCGGCGCGGGCCGCGCGGTCCGCGACCGGTTCGAGGGAACGATCCGCCAACTGGAGCGGATCCAGCAGGTCTTCCCGGTGGCGGCGGTGGAGGCCGAGCTGTCGGTGTGGTCGCCGGAGGCGCTGGCGCGCCTGCTGCCGTGGTGCGATGCGCGGGGTGTCGGCTTCCTGGCGGCGATGCCCCTGGGGAACGGGTTCCTGACCGGGACCCTCACCCCCGGCGGCGGCTTCGAGCCGGACGATCCGCGCGCCCGGCACCCCCGCTTCACGGCGGAGATGATGGCCGCGAACCAGCCGCTGGTGGCGGGGCTGCGGCGGGTGGCCGCGCGGCACGGGGCGGACGTCACCCCGGCGCAGGTGGCGCTGGCGTGGGTGCTCGGCCGCGGCGCGCACGTCGTGCCGGTGCCGGGGGCGAAGCGGGAGCGGTGGGTGGTGGAGAACGCGCGGGCGGCCGGGCTGCGGCTGACGGCGGAGGACCTGGCGGAGATCGCCGCGCTTCCGGCCCCGCGGGGCTCCTGGGACTGAACCGGGCGGTGCGCGGCGGGGACCGGGAACCCGATCGGGTCGAGCGGTGTATCAAGAGTGAAGGGATGCCGCTCGACTCGTCGAAGGGGACCGGACCATGAGCCGTCCTGCTGTTGTGAAGGCCCTGTGGGGCGCCGCCGTGCTGGTCCTCGTGGCCGGCTGCTCCTCGGGAGGTACGGAGGAGCGGCCCGGTGCGGCTCCGCCGACGTCCGCCTCGGCACCGGCCTCCCCGCCCGTCTCGCCCTCGGGGTCGGGGGCCGCGCCCGCCGGCGGGCGGGTGTCGGTGGCGGGCACCCTCACCGACGGGCTCAAGTCGCCCTGGGGGCTCGCCGAGCTGCCGGGCGGGGACCTGCTGGTGTCCTCGCGGGACGAGCGGACGATCACCCGGGTGGACGGGCGGACCGGCGCGAAGACCGTGCTCGGCGAGGTGCCGGGGGTCGTGCCGGGCGGGGAGGGCGGGCTCCTCGGCCTCGCGGTCCGGGACGGCTGGGTGTACGCGTACCTGACGGCCGCCTCGGACAACCGCATCGTGCGCATGCGGTACGGCGGCGGGGCCGGCGACGGGCTCGGGGCGCCGCAGCCGGTGCTGACCGGCATCCCTAAGGGGTTCGTGCACAACGGCGGGCGGATCGCGTTCGGACCGGACGGCATGCTGTACGCGGGGACGGGCGAGACGGGCCGGACGGGGCTCGCCCAGGACCGCTCCTCGCTGGGCGGGAAGATCCTGCGCATGACCCCGGAGGGCAGACCGGCGCCGGGCAATCCCTTCCCCGGGTCGGTGGTCTACTCGTACGGCCACCGCAATGTGCAGGGGATCGCCTGGGACGCGGAGGGACGGCTCTGGGCGGCCGAGTTCGGGCAGAACACCTGGGACGAGCTGAACCTGATCGAGCCCGGGCGGAACTACGGCTGGCCGGAGGCCGAGGGGCGGGCCGGGCGGGCGGGGTTCGTGGACCCGGTGGCGCAGTGGCCGACCTCGGAGGCCTCCCCCAGCGGGATCGCGTACGCGCGGGGCGCGATCTGGATGGCCGCGCTCAGGGGCGAGCGACTGTGGCGCGTGCCGCTCTCCGGAGCGGAACGTTCGGGGGACCCGGAGGCGTTCCTGTCGGGTGAGTACGGGCGTCTGCGCACCGTGGTGGCGGCGGGCGGCGACCGGCTCTGGCTGGTGACGAGCGAGACCGACACCCGGGGCACGCCCGAGCCCGGGGACGACAGGATCCTCCGGCTGGAGGTGAGGTGAGGAGGCGGTGACCGTGTTCGGTGGACTGGACGAGTTCTTCGCGCCCGCGCGCAGGCACATCGAGGAGGAGCGCCGCAGGGAGGCCCTGACCCGGGAGGACCCGGGGGACGCCGACCCGGCGCGCGGCCCGATAGACCTGACCTCGGGCCGCGTGACGATACGGGTCCCCGGCGCGGTTCCGGCTCCCCGCCCGGGGTCAGAGGGGCGCGTCGAGGAGGTGGAGGCGGTGGGCGAGGGCGGCGGCCTCGCCGCGGCCGGCGACGCCGAGCTTGGCGAGGATGTTGGAGACGTGGACGCTGGCCGTCTTCGGTGAGATGAACAGCTCCTCGGCTATCTGGCGGTTGGTGCGGCCGGCCGCGACCAGCCGCAGGACGTCCTGCTCCCGGGGCGTCAGGCCGAAGCTGTCGTCGCCGGGCTCCGCCGGGGCCGGGGCCGGCTTCTCGGGGGTGAGGGAGAGGCGGGCGCGGGCGGCGAGGAGTTCCGTGTCCTCGCGGAGCGGGCGGGCGCCGAGGCGGACGGCGGTGGCGTGGGCCTCGCGGAGCAGGGCCGCGGCCTCCTCGCGGTGGCCGCCCTCGACGAGCAGGGCGTCGGCGAGGCGGTGGCGGGCGCGGGCCAGCTCGTGCGGGCGTTCGAGCGGCTCGTAGGCGGCGACGACCTCGGCCCAGCGGGCGGCGGTCTCGCGGTTCTCGGCGCGGGCGAGCTCCTCGGACACCTGCAGGGAGTAGGCCTGCCAGATCGGTGCGGGGGTGGCGAGGGCGCGGACGCAGCGGCGGACGAGGGCCAGGGCATCGGCGCGGCCCTCGTCGGCGGCGGGCAGTCCGCGGCTGTCCGCCTCGGCGGTGACGGCGGTGAGGAGGAGCGGCCAGCCGTAGCGGTGGGTGCCGGGCGGGAACCCGGTCGCGGCGGTGGCAGCGAGTTGGTCCCGTACGTCCGCGAGGCGCCCCTCCGCGGCGGCTGCGGCGATCTCGGCCTGCGCCATGGGCAGGGTGTACTGCGGGATGGGGTCGCGGGCGCCGTAGCGCGTGCGTGCCTCGGCGAGGTACTCGGCGGCCCTGGCCGGCTCGCCGCGGAAGGTGGCGAGGTGGGCGAGCTGGAGCAGGGCCGTGCCGCCCGGCTTGGTGCTGCCGGCCGCGGAGCGGAGCAGTACCCCGGCCTCCTCCTTGCTGCGGTCCCACTCGCCGAGCGAGAGGAGCGATTCGGCGAGGTTGGCGCGGATCCAGCCCGCGCTGTCGACGAGGCCGCGGGAGCGGGCCAGTTCGATGCCGGTGGTGGCCGTCTCCACGGCCTCGCGGGAGCGGCCGAGGGACTCCATGGAGGAGGAGAGGTTCACATGGGCGCGGGCGGCCTCGTGGAACTGGCCGAGGGCGATGGTCCGTTCGAGCGCCTCGCCCATCGCGGCGAGTCCGCCCTCGGTGTCGCCGGCCGACACCATGATGGTGCCGAGGGTGATCCGGGCGTTCAGCTCGATCGCCTCGGCCTTGACGAAACGCGCGTACTCGACGGCGCGTTCGGCGGCGGCGAGGGCGTCGGGGCCGGGGTTGCGGAGCATGCCCCAGCCGGCCGCGCCGACCAGGACGGTGGCGTGGACGGCGGACGGCGGCAGGCCCTTGACGAGTTCCTGGGCGCGGGCGATCTCCGGCCAGCCGTCGCCCCGGCCGAGGTTGGACTGGAGCCGGGCCATCTCCGTCCAGAACCAGGCGGCGCGCAGCGGGTCGTTCTCGTCGCCGTCGAGGATCCGGAGCGCCGTCCGGCAGATCTTCGCGGCCCGCTCCCGCTCTCCGCTGAGCCGGGCGGCGACGGCGGCCTCGGCGAGCAGGTCGAGGTAGCGCAGCGAGGTGGTCTCGGGGTCGCAGCCGCAGGCGGGGTAGGCGTCGGCGTAGTCGATGGGGCGCAGCGAGTCGCGCGTGTCGGCGGGGACCTTGTCCCAGAGTTCCATGGCCCGTTCGAGGAGGCTGAGCTGCTCGGCGTAGGCGTGGCGCTTGCGGGTCTCGACGGAGGCCCGGAGGACGGCGGGGAGTGCCTTCTCCGGGACGTGCGCGTGGTACCAGTACGTGGCGAGCCGGGTGGTGCGCTCGTGGGGGCGGACGAGCCCGGGGCCGGCTTCCAGGACCTCGGCGTAGTGCCGGTTGATGCGGGAGCGTTCGCCGGGGAGCAGGTCGTCGCTGACGGCCTCGCGGACCAGGGAGTGGCGGAAGCGGTAGCCGTCGCCGTCGGGGACGGCGAGCAGGATGTTGGCGCCGACGCAGGCCCGCAGCGCCTCGATGAGTTCGTCCTCGGTGAGCCGGGCGACGGCGGCGAGCAGGCCGTACTCGACGGTGGAGCCGCCTTCGGCGACGATCCTGGCGACCCGCTGGGCGTCTTCGGGGAGCGTCTCGACCCGGACCAGCAGGAGGTCGCGCAGGGAGTCGCTGAGCTGGCCGACGGCGCAGCCGTTCTCGTGGGAGACGACGAGCTCCTCGACGAAGAAGGCGTTGCCGTCGGAGCGTTCGAAGACCTCTTCGACGAGGCCGGGGTCGGGTTCGGCGGCGAGGATGCCGGTGAGCTGGCGGTGCACCTCGGTGCGGGTGAAGCGGGCGAGTTCGATGCGGCGGATGGTGCGGAGCCGGTCGAGTTCGGCGAGGAGGGGGCGCAGCGGGTGGCGGCGGTGGATGTCGTCGGCGCGGTAGCTGGCGACGACCACGATCCGGCCGCGGCGGAGGGTGCGCAGGAGGTACGTGAACAGGTGCCGGGTGGAGGTGTCGGCCCAGTGCAGGTCTTCCAGGACGAGCACGATCGTACGGTCGGCGGCGAGCCGTTCCAGGAGCCGTACGGTGAGTTCGAAGAGGCGGGCGGTGGAGTCCTCGTCGGAGGGCTCGTGGCTGCCGGGGTCGCCCAGTTCGGGCAGCAGGCGGGCGAGTTCGCCCTGGTGGCCGTCGGCGGCGGCGTCCAGTTCGTCGGGAAGCTTGCGGCGGAGCGAGCGCAGGGCGGTGGCGAAGGGCGCGAAGGGCAGTCCGTCGGCGCCGAGTTCGACGCAGCCGCCGACGGCGACGACGGCGCCCCGGTCGGAGGCCGTGTCGAGGAACTCCTCGATGAGCCGGGTCTTTCCGACGCCCGCCTCGCCGCCGATGAGCAGGGCCTGCGGCTCTCCCGCGGTCGCGCGGGAGAGCGCCTCGGTGAGGGCGGTGAGTTCGCCGGCCCGGCCGACGAAGACGGGGCTGACTGACCTGGTCTCCACGGCGCCGAGCATCGCACAACCATCCGTGTTGTCGCTCATACGGGGGTCACGCGGCCCGGACGAAGCGGCCGCGTTCGCCGCCGTCCACCTGCCCCTCCGTGCCGTGGTTGCCGTGCCGGCGGCCGAAGAGGCGCAGGCCCCGGGTGGCGCCGGCGGCCTCGTGCGACAGGCGCTCGGCGGCGGCCTGGCGGATGAGCTCGGCGTGGTTCATGCGCTGGAGTTCGTACTCGAACATGGGGTGCTCCCTGGTCTTCTCTGTTTCGGTATCGCTCCTTGCGATGCCTCTACTTTCGTTTCCCAGGGGGTGCGGCCACATCGGGCGAGTGCCGCATGTTCGGCGTACGGGGGTCCTTAGGCGGGGCCCAGGGGGTCCTTAGGCGGAACCAGGACCCCCCTCAGAACCCCACCCCGACCGCCTCAGAACCCCACCTCGACCAGCCTCAGGAGCCCGCGGTCGGCAGGGTCAGGAACAGGTCGAAGTAGGTGCCGATCGACAGGAGGAGCCCCAGGCCGCCCAGGACGGCGCCGGCGACGGCGACGGCGCGGACCCAGCCGGTGCGCCGGGGAAGGGTGAGCACGACGAGGGCGACGATCAGGGCGAGCAGGGCGAAGACGCCGTTCACCAGTGCGGTGCTGTGCCAGGCGTCGCCGTAGATCTCGGAGATCTGCTGGGCCGGCGAGCCGCTCTGGGAGGTGGTGATCTGTCCGATGAGCGTCTCGCGCTCGGAGACGACCTTGCCGGTCCAGGTACCGGTGAGGGCGACGGCGCCGAGGGCGGCGGAGACGACCGCGGCGGCGCCGGCGCCGGTCCCGTCGGCCTCGGCGGCCGGTTCCGCCCCGGCGGCCTCGTCGTCGAGCTCGTCGTCGAACCCGTCCTCGTCCGCGTCACCGCTCGGGGCGGTCTTCCGGTCGCCGTCCGAAGCGTCGCGCGCGTCCTCGGCGGCGTCGGCCGCGGGGGTTTCCACGGCTTCGGCTCCGGCCCCGGGGGTTTCGGCGGTGGCCTCCTCGGCCTCCGCCGGCGACGTCTTCTCTGCGGTCTTCTCGGTCGTCTTGATGTCCATGCGGCGCACGCTAGGGGGCCCACATGAGAGCGGCCTTAAGAAGCGGCCGCCGCCTTCGCCGCGCGCCATTCGGGGGCGAGGACGGCCCAGACCTCCGTGTCGGAGCGGGTGCCGCGGTAGAGGTAGTTCTCCCGCAGCACGCCGTCCCTGGTCATGCCGAGGCGACGGGCGACGGCGATGCTCGGCCCGTTCTCCGAGGAGGCGAGCCATTCGACGCGGTGGATGCCGCGCTCCTCGATCGCCCAGTCGATGATGACCTTGCAGGCCCGGGTGATCAGGCCCTTCCCGGCGGCGGAAGGCTCCAGCCAGCAGCCCGCCTCGGCGGTCCCGTTGTCGGCGTCGAAGATCCGGAAGAGGACGCCGCCGACGAGGGTGCCGCCGGACCAGATGCCGTAGAGGCGTCCGGTGTCCTTCGCGGCCTTCTCGGCGTACGAGGTGAGGTAGGCGCGGGCGGAGTCGAGGTCCGCGACGAAGTCGGGGAGGGCGATGTGCCGCCCGATGAACTCCCGGCCCCGGTCCATGTGAGCCAGGAGCTCCTCCGCCTGCCAGGGCTCGAGCGGCCGCAGCTCGGCGCCGTCGTCACCCAGCGATATCGCGAACATCGTCGTTCCTCTCCTCCGCGGCCGAAGCCGTCACGCGCTGTCCCGGGATCTTCGCACGGGCGTCGGCGGCCACCCGGCACTCGGGCGGCTCGATGCTGATCCGGGGCAGGACGCGGTCGAGGCTCTTCGGCAGCCACCAGTTCGCCCCGCCGAGCAGGTGCATGAGCGCGGGGACGAGGAGCGTGCGCAGGACGAAGGCGTCGAGGGCGACGGCCGCCGCGAGCGCGATGCCGAACATCGCGATGACCCGGTCGCCGGAGAGCACGAAGGCGAGGAAGACCGAGATCATGATGACGGCGGCGGAGTTGATCACCCGGCTGGTCTCGGCGAGTCCGACCCGGACCGCCCGCCGGTTGTCCCCGGTCTCCAGCCACTCCTCGTACATCCGGCTGACCAGGAAGACCTGGTAGTCCATGGAGAGGCCGAAGAGCACCGAGACCATGATCACGGGAAGGAAGGGCTCGATGGGTCCGGCGCTGCCGAGGCCGAGGAGCTCGCTCCCCCAGCCCCACTGGAAGATCGCCACGACGATGCCGAAGGCGGCCGCGACGGCGGCGACGTTCATGGCGGCGGCCTTGAGCGGAATGCCGATCGAGCGGAAGGCGAGCAGGAGCAGCAGGCAGCCCAGGGCGATGACCACGCCGACGAAGAGCGGGAGCTTGCCGACGATGATCTCGGCGAAGTCGTCGTACGAGGCGGTGACGCCGCCGACGTGCACCTGGAGGGAGGTGCCGGCCTCGGCCTCCGGGAGGACGTCCTGGCGGAGCCGGTCGACGAGCTCGCTCGTGGCCTTGGACTGCGGCGAGGAGTCGGGGACGACGGTGAGCACGGCCGTGTCGCCGGCGCCGTTGTAGGTGACCGGGGAGACGGAGGCGACCCCGCGGGTGGCGGAGAGCGCGGCCGGGAGCGCGTCGAGGGCGACCCGGTCGTCGGCGCCGTCGATCCCCGCGACGAGGGTGAGGGGCCCGTTGACGCCCGGCCCGAAGCCCTCGGCGAGCAGGTCGTACGCCTGGCGCGTGGTCGCGGTGGCCGGGTTGTTGCCCTGGTCGGAGGTGCCCAGGTGGAGCGAGAGGGTCGGCAGCGCCAGGACGCCCATGACGACGACGGCCACGGCCCCCAGGAGCTTGGGGTGGCGCTCGACGAAGGCGGACCAGCGGGCCGCGAAGCCGGTGGGGAGCTCGGGCGCCGGCCCGTGCTCGGCGAGCGTCCGCCGTTCGCGCCGGGACAGCGCCCGCGGGCCGATGAACGAGAGCAGCGCGGGCAGCAGGGTGACGGAGGCGGCGACCGTGAGGACGACGGTGAGGGAGGCGGCGATGGCGACGCCGTTGAGGAAGCCGAGCCGCAGGATCAGCATGCCGAGCAGCGCGATGCAGACGGTGGCCCCGGCGAAGACGACGGCGCGGCCGGTGGTGGCGACGGCGGTCTCGGCCGCGTCGGCGACCGAGCGCCCGCGTTTGAGGCCCTTGCGGTGCCGGGTCACGATGAAGAGCGCGTAGTCGATGCCGACGCCGAGGCCGACCAGCATGCCGAGCATGGGGGCGAAGTCGGCGACGGTCATCAGATGGCCGAGGAGCACGATCCCGGAGTACGCGATGCCGACGCTGACGAGCGCGGTCGCGATGGGGAGCGCGGAGGCGGCGAGGGAGCCGAAGGCGAGGAAGAGGACGACGGCCGCGACGGCGACGCCGACGACCTCGGCGATGTGTCCGCCGGGCGCCTCGGTGAGGGCGACGGCGCTGCCGCCGAGCTCGACCTGGAGCCCGTCGTCCGCGGCGGCCTTCGCGGTGTCGACGAGGGCGCGGGCCTGGGCCTCGGGGATGTCGTCGGCCTGCTCGTCGAAGGTGACGGTGGCGTAGGCGGTGCGCCCGTCCTCGCTGATCTGGCCCGTCGCGGCCCCGTACGGGGAGGTGACGGCGGCGATGCCGGGCAGCGCGGCGGCCTTGTCGAGCATCGCGGTCATCCGCTGCTCGACGGCGTCGGCGCGGACGCTGCCGCGGTCGGTGTGCCAGACGATGGTGTCGCTGTCGCCGCCGAGGCCGTGGAAGCCCTGGTCGAGGAGGGTGGTGGCGCGGCCGGACTCGGTGCCGGGGACCTCGTAGTCGTTGGAGTACGCGCTGCCGGCGATGACCGCCCCCGTGCCGACCCCGCCGAGCGCGAGGAGCCACAGGAGGACGACGACGAGACGGTGCCGGATGCACCATCGAGCGATGGCTGCCAAAGGACGTGCTCCCTGGTGGTTCGTGGATCTTGCACGGGAACAGCCCGAGAAGAACGCATGACCTACGTGCGCCCACTCTTACAGCCAAACGTGATCGTTTGTCCCTTTCGTGTCGATGCTCACAGGCGTGTGCGGGGGATAAGGGACCGGGGTCCCGGGCCCCCCGCACCCGCCGCGGGCCTCACCCGGAGACGCTCGGGCGACCGTTCTCGATGTGCCCCATCAGTCGGCGGCGGAAGCCGGCCGGCGCGGTCACCTCGACGTCGTACCAGCCGTGCGCGTCGGCGGCCGAGTGGACGACGGTACGGGTCCTCCCCGGCTTCACCGTGACGGTCCGGGTCCAGTCGACGAGGTCGTCCTCGTCGACGTATCCCAGCGGCCTGATCGTGAAGGTCAGCCGCTCGGTGCCCGTGTTGCGCACGGTGACGTGCAGGTCGCGGTCGTGGTGGTCGATGCGCGAGGCCACCTCGGCGCCGCCCGTCGCGGGGCCCTCGAACTCACGGCGGAAGCCGTTGGGGCCGGTGATCGTGAAGCGGTAGCGCTCCCCGGGGACGGGGACGGTCCACTCCCCCGTCCCCCTGACGTCCCGGTGCTGCGGGACGGCGAACTCGCCCGCGTACGGATAGAGGGCGAAGTGCGCGCTCGCCTTGCCCGTGTTGCCGAGCGTGACGGTCACGGAACCGGCACCGGTCGTGGCGGAGGCGTCCGGCTGGTACGGCAGGGGGCGGGCCGGGCGGACGCCGGGCTCCTGGAGCGGCATCCGCTGCACGGCCGGGGGCTGCGGCCGCCAGCGGCCGGAGAACGGCGGGATCGGCCCCGGCCGGTCGACGGGCGGCTGCCGGCGGCCCCGCTTGAAGTCGAAGGCGGAGGTGAGGTCGCCGGTGACGGCCCGGCGCCAGGGGGTGATGTTGGGCTCCCGGACGCCGGTGAGCCGCTCCAGGAAGCGGATCACGGAGGTGTGGTCGAAGGTCTCGGAGCAGACGTAGCCGCCGACCGACCAGGGCGAGACGACGAGCAGCGGGACCCGGATGCCGAGTCCGGTGGGCTGCCCCTTCCAGCGCTCGTCCGTGTCCTCGGCGGGCGGCACCGGCGGCGGCACGTGGTCGAAGAAGCCGTCGTTCTCGTCGTAGTTGATCAGGACGACGGTGTGGCGCCACACGTCCGGGTGCGCGCCGAGGGCGTCGAGCACCTTGTAGACGAGGGTGGCGGAGGCGACCGGCGAGGAGGAGCCGGGATGCTCGGAGTCGATCGCGGAGGGGACGAGGTAGGAGACCTCGGGGAGCGTGCCGGCGGCGACGTCGGCGCGGAAGGCGTCGGCGAGGGTGCCGGACTCGACGCGGCGCAGCCCGCGCTCGAAGAGGGAGCGCTCGGCCGCGGTCAGGCCGGCGACGCCCTCCTCCAGGAGGCCGAGGAGCCTGGTCCGCTCGGCGGCGTCGTCGGTGTCGCGGACGGCGGCGTAGAAGGACTCCATGAAGGTGTGCCCGCCGGTCCCGGCGAGTGCCTTGCGGGCGATGTCCTTGAAGGTGGTGAAGAACTCGATGTTGTTGTCGGTGAAGTTCTCCCACTCGGTGTACGTCTTCCAGCTCCGCCCGGCCGCTTCGAGCCGCTCGGCGTAGGTGGACCAGCCGTAGCCGGGGTGGGTGCCCTCGGCGTAGGCGGCGTTGGTGACGGCCCGGCTGCCGTCGGCCTCGAAGCCGGTCCAGCCGGACCACAGGTGGTTGCGGTTGGGGCTCGTCGAGGTGTGGATCGACGAGTGGTAGGCGTCGCAGACGGTGAAGGTGTCGGCGAGCTCGTAGTGCAGGGGGATGTCCTGCCGGTCGTAGTACGCCATGGTCGCCGCGGTCTTGGCCGACACCCAGCCGTCCATCCAGCCGCCGCGCCAGGCCTTGGCGCCGCCGCCCCAGGAGTGGTCGAGGTCGCCGATGTACTGGAGGTCCTTGCGCTGCGCCTCGGCGGCGGCGCGGATCGGGAAGGGCAGCACGGTCCGGCCGAGCGCGGCCGGCTGCTCGAACACCGGTCGGCCGGAGGGCAGCTCGACGGCGTTGCGGTCGCCGAATCCGCGGACGCCGCGGAGGGTGCCGAAGTAGTGGTCGAAGGAACGGTTCTCCTGCATCAGGATCACCACGTGCCGCACCGCCGCCATCCCCCCGGCCGGGGGCTCCGCGGCCATCGCCGCCTGCAGCGACGGCGGCAGCAGCGACCCTGCCGCGGCCGCGCCGACGGCGCCTCCGCCCAGCGCGAGCAGCCTTCTGCGGGACATCTCGGATGACAAGACCGACCTCCAGTCGACGGCCAACGGTTCGCCTTCGAGCCATTGGGTGGTACGCCGGGGACGGTAGTGAGACGCGGTGACGGCGAGAAGACCCCGCGGAGAAATGGCGATGAACGGCCACACACCGACAATCCGGTTTACCTTCCTCCCATTCGGGAATGCGGGGGCGCATCAATTCCCGGAAAATGCGCCCGTATTGCGCGGCCCGCGCTCCATTGCCCGAAAGGAGAATTCCCCCCTACCCTCGAATCAGGCTGCTCGACGCATAGTTGGGGGTGGTAATGAGGCTTCGACTGATTTCTCTCCACTGCACGACGACAGAGGACGACCACGGCGAGGACGAACAGCGCCTGCTGGTCAACGGGGTTCAGGTCTGGGGTGCGGAATCGCCGGGCCTGAACAACGGGGACACGGCCGACCTGTCCGCCGTCCCGCTGATCGACTTCGGCACACGCGCCCGAGTCGAACTCTTCGACGACGATTCCCCGGACGACGACGACCTCCTCGGCCGCTTTTACGCGGGCCGGTCCCATGTGGGTCAAGGAGAACTGGAGTACAAGTTCACCGAGGACGACGCGGACTACACGCTGACCTACGAGGTGCTCGCCTAGCGCCGGGCGAGCGAGGTGCTCGCCCGGCCTCCCGAGTAATCACCCGGCCTCCCGGGCGACGACAGAGGGCGGTACCGCCGTCTCGCGACAGCCGTACCGCCCTCGTACGAGGTCCCCGGGAGGGGATCAGCCCTCGGTGACGCCCAGCTTCTCCAGGATCAGGTCCTTGACCTTCGCGGCGTCCGCCTGGCCACGGGTCGCCTTCATGACCGCGCCGACCAGGGCGCCGACCGCGGCGACCTTGCCGCCGCGGATCTTGTCGGCGATGGCCGCGTTGCCCGCGATGGCCTCGTCGACGGCCGTGCCGAGCGCGCCGTCGTCGGAGACGACCTTCAGACCGCGCTTCTCGACGACCGCGTCCGGAGTGCCCTCGCCGGCGAGAACGCCCTCGATGACCTGACGGGCCAGCTTGTCGTTGAGGTCACCCGAGGCGACCAGGGCCGAGACCCGGGCCACGTCCGCCGGCGTGATCGCCAGCTCCTCGAGGGACACGCCCTGCTCGTTGGCGTTGCGGGCGAGCTCGCCCATCCACCACTTGCGGGCCGAGGCCGCGTCCGCGCCCGCCTCGATCGTGGCGACGATCGGGTCGACCGCCCCCGCGTTGAGGATGGACTGCATCTCCAGCTCGGACACGCCCCACTCCTCGCGGAGCCGGTTGCGGCGCACGCGCGGCAGCTCGGGCAGCCCCTTGCGGAGCTCCTCGACCCACTCGCGGGCCGGGGCCACGGGGACGAGGTCGGGCTCCGGGAAGTACCGGTAGTCCTCGGCGTTGTCCTTGATGCGGCCGGAGGTCGTGGAGCCGTCGTCCTCGTGGAAGTGACGGGTCTCCTGCACGATCGTGCCACCGGAGGTCAGCACGGCCGCGTGGCGCTGGATCTCGAAGCGCGCCGCACGCTCCACCGAACGGAGCGAGTTGACGTTCTTCGTCTCCGAGCGGGTGCCGAACGTCTTGGTGCCGTTCGGACGCAGCGACAGGTTCACGTCGCAGCGCATCTGGCCCTTGTCCATGCGCGCCTCGGAGACGCCCAGGGCACGGATCAGCTCGCGCAGCTCGGCGACGTACGCCTTGGCGACCTCGGGGGCCCGCTCGCCCGCGCCCTCGATCGGCTTGGTGACGATCTCGATGAGCGGGATGCCGGCCCGGTTGTAGTCGAGCAGCGAGTGCGAGGCGCCGTGGATGCGGCCGGTCGCGCCACCGATGTGGGTGGACTTGCCGGTGTCCTCCTCCATGTGGGCGCGCTCGATCTCCACGCGGAAGATCTCGCCGTCCTCCAGCTGGACGTCCAGGTAGCCGTTGAAGGCGATCGGCTCGTCGTACTGGGAGGTCTGGAAGTTCTTCGGCATGTCCGGATAGAAGTAGTTCTTCCGGGCGAAGCGGCACCACTCGGCGATCTCGCAGTTCAGCGCGAGGCCGATCTTGATCGCGGACTCGACGCCGATCGCGTTGACCACCGGCAGCGAGCCGGGCAGGCCGAGGCAGGTCGGGCACGTCTGCGAGTTCGGCTCCGCGCCCAGCTCGGTCGAGCAGCCGCAGAACATCTTGGTCTTGGTGCCGAGCTCGACATGGACCTCCAGGCCCATGACGGGGTCGAACGCCGCGAGGGCCGCGTCGTACGACAGCAGTTCAGTGACAGTCACGGTGAGAATTCCCTCTGATGCCTTCGGTCTCAGCCGAACAGGACGTCGTCGTCACCGATGCGCTTGAGCTCGCGCACGAGGAGAGCGACGCCGGTGGCGATGGCGGCGGCGGACACGACGGCGTCGATCAGCTTGAGCGTGTCGTGCTCACTGCGGGCCGCACGGCCCCGCTTGACCACGCCAAGGAGGCCGAACGCGGTGGTGCCGATGGACAGGTACGTGCCGGTCTTGGACTTCTTGAAGCCCTTGGCCTTCTGCAGTGCACTGGTACTCACAGCGACGGAGCCTCCTCGAGCAGCGGGTGCCCCCACTTTTCCACGAAGGCGGCCTCGACGGCGGCGCCGACCTTGTACAGACGGTCGTCCTTCATGGCGGGAGCGATGATCTGCAGGCCGACCGGCAGACCGTCCTCGGGCGCCAGGCCGCAGGGCAGCGACATGGCGGCGTTGCCGGCCAGGTTGGTCGGGATCGTGCACAGGTCCGCGAGGTACATCGCCATCGGGTCGTCGGCACGCTCGCCGATCGGGAAGGCGGTGGTGGGGGTCGTCGGGGAGACGATCACGTCCACCTCCTCGAAGGCCTTCTCGAACTCGCGGGTGATGAGGGTGCGGACCTTCTGGGCCGAGCCGTAGTACGCGTCGTAGTAGCCGGAGCTCAGCGCGTACGTGCCCAGGATGATGCGGCGCTTGACCTCGTCGCCGAAACCGGCCTCACGGGTGAGGGCGGTGACGTCCTCGGCGGACCGCGTGCCGTCGTCGCCGACCCGCAGGCCGTAGCGCATGGCGTCGAAGCGGGCCAGGTTCGAGGAGCACTCGGACGGCGCGATCAGGTAGTACGCCGAAAGGGCGAGGTCGAACGTCGGGCAGTCCAGCTCGACGATCTCGGCGCCCAGCTCCTTGAGCAGCTCGACGGACTCGTCGAAGCGCTGCACGACACCGGCCTGGTAGCCCTCGCCGCGGAACTGCTTGACGACGCCGACGCGCATGCCGGCGACCGAGCCGTTGCGCGCGGCCTCGACGACCTGCGGGACCTCGGCGTCGATGGAGGTCGAGTCGAGCGGGTCGTGCCCGGCGATGGCCTCGTGCAGGAGGGCCGCGTCCAGGACCGTACGGGCGCAGGGGCCGCCCTGGTCGAGGGAGGACGAGAAGGCCACCATGCCGAAGCGGGAGACCGCGCCGTAGGTCGGCTTGACGCCGACGGTGCCGGTGACGGCGGCGGGCTGGCGGATCGAACCGCCGGTGTCCGTGCCGATGGCGAGCGGGGCCTCGTACGCGGCGAGGGCGGCCGAGGAGCCGCCGCCGGAGCCGCCGGGGATCCGGGTCAGGTCCCAGGGGTTGCCGGTCGGACCGTACGCGCTGTTCTCCGTGGAGGAGCCCATCGCGAACTCGTCCATGTTGGTCTTGCCCAGGATGACGACGTCGGCGGCCTTCAGGTTCTTGACCAGGGTCGCGTCGTACGGCGGGATCCAGCCCTCGAGGATCTTCGAACCCACGGTCGTCGGCATGCCGAGCGTGGTGAAGATGTCCTTGAGCGCGAGCGGCACGCCGGCCAGCGGGCCGAGCTTCTCGCCCCGGGCGCGCTTCTCGTCGACGGCGCGCGCCTGCGCGAGGGCGCCCTCGCGGTCGACGTACAGGAAGGCGTGGACCTTCTCGTCGACGGCCTCGATGCGGGCGAGGTGGGCCTCGGTGACCTCGACCGCGGTCAGCTCGCCGGCGGCGATCTTCCCGGCGATCTCGGCGGCCGTGAGCTTGATGATGTTGTTGTCCGTCATGACGTGTTAGTCCTCCCCCAGGATCTGCGGCACCTTGAAACGCTGCTGCTCCTGGGCCGGGGCGCCGGAGAGCGCCTGCTCGGGGGTGAGCGACGGACGGACCTCGTCCGCGCGCATGACATTGGTCAGCGGCAGCGGGTGGGAGGTCGGCGGTACGTCTTGGTCGGCGACCTCGGAGACGCGGGCGACCGCGCCGATGATGTCGTCGAGCTGGCCGGCGAAGTGATCGAGTTCTTCGCCCTTCAGCTCCAGACGCGCCAGCCGTGCGAGGTGGGCGACCTCCTCGCGCGTGATGCCAGGCATGCGGATCCTCACGGGGTGAGCTTGATGGTGTTGGCCCAATCCTATGGGGCTGGCACCGCTGCCCGTGAAACGGTTTGCCCCCGGACGGGGTCCGTCACTGCACGACCTGGCCCGAAGGGTGGTCCAAGTCGACCTGGGCGGCGAGGTCGGCGGGGCGGCGCCAGCCGTGTTCGCCGCGGGCGAGGAGCCAGGCGGTGGCTTCCACGGGCGGCATGGCGGCGGCGACGAGCCAGCCCTGGACGGCGTCGCAGCCGAGGTCGCGGAGGCGTTCCCAGGTCTCGTCGTCCTCGACGCCCTCGGCGACGACGAGGAGGCCGAGGGAGTGGGCGAGGTCGACGGTGCAGCGGACGATCTCGGCGTCCTCGGTGTCGACGGCGAGCCGGGCGACGAAGGAGCGGTCGATCTTCAGTTCGCTGACGGGCAGCCGGCGGAGGTGGACGAGGGAGGAGTAGCCGGTGCCGAAGTCGTCGAGGGACATCTTGACGCCGTGGCCGGTGAGGCCGTTGAGCGTGTCGGCGGCCCGCTGGGGGTCCTCCAGGAGGACGTGCTCCGTTATCTCCAGCTGGAGGGCGCCGGCCGGGACGCCGTGGCGGGCGAGTCGGGCGGCGACGGCGCCGGCGAAGCCGGGGGTGTGGACGTCGCGCGGCGAGACGTTGACGGCGACCGGGACGTTGAGGCCCTGGGCGCGCCAGCGGGCGACCTGGGCGAGCGCGGTCTCCAGGACGTACTCGGTGAGGTGCGGCATCAGGCCGGAGGACTCGGCGATGGCGATGAACTCGTCCGGCGGGACCTTGCCGCGCTCGGGGTGGACCCAGCGGACGAGGGCCTCCAGGCCGGCGACCTGGCCGTCGAAGCGGACCTTGGGCTGGTAGTGGAGTTCGACCTCGCCGGCGTCGAGGGCGCGGCGGAGGTCGCCGAGGAGGCCGAGCCGGTCGGGGGTGTTGGAGTCGCGCTTGGACTCGTAGACCTCGACGCCGGTGCGGTCGCGCTTGGCCTGGTACATGGCGACGTCGGCGCGGCGCAGCAGGCCTTCGGCGTCGAGGGCGTGGTCGGGGAAGACGGCGACGCCGGCGCTGGCCTCCAGGACGAGGGTGAGTCCGTCGAGGTCGAGCGGGGAGGAGAGTTCGGCGACGAGGTGGCGGGCGACCCGCTGGGCGCTGGTGGTGGAGTCGGCTGTGGGCAGCAGGACGGCGAACTCGTCGCCGCCGAGCCGGGCGGCCTCGGCGCCGCGGGGCAGGGCGAGGCGGAGCCGTTCGGCGATCTGGAGGAGCAGCCGGTCGCCCGCGAGGTGTCCGAGGGTGTCGTTGACCGAGCGGAAGCGGTCGAGGTCGATCAGGACGAGGGCGGCGCGGGCCCCTTCGCCCTCGGCCTCCTCCAGGGCGGTCCAGGCCCGCTCCAGGAGCCACTGGCGGTTGGGGAGCCCGGTGAGCGGGTCGCGGAGCTGTTCCTCGGCGCGGGCGCGGGCGATCCACAGGGTGGAGTCGAGGGCGATGAGGGGGACGGCGAAGAGCGGCAGGAGGACCGGCCGGGTGGCGGCGACGACGCAGATGAGCGGGGCGATGCCGAGCAGGGCGACGGCGACGAGGCCCTGCCGGAGGAGGGCGCTGCGGGCGACGGTGGGCAGGCCCCGGCCCTGGGGCGCGAGGGTGTACCACAGGAGGAGCCGGGTCACCACGAGGTAGGCGCCTGCGGCGAGGACGACTTCCGGGAGGTCTCCGATGGTCCAGTCGAGGGGCTGCCAGGGCGCTTCGACGGTCGGTACGTCTCCGAAGAGGCCGAGCACGAGGGCGGCGGCGGCCACGCCGAGGACATCGGCGGCGCCGTGCAGCACGCCCTGGCGCCAGCGGTGCCGGCGGGCGGCGCCGACGAGGGCGACGACGGTCAGCGAGACGAGGCCGGCGGGGACCCAGCCGTACAGGAGCAGGACGGCGAGGGTGAGGGCGGCGCCGGAGCCGGTGCCGCCCCACCAGCGGTCGCGGCCGAGGGCGACCAGGTGGCCGACGATGAGGCCGGCGAGGAGGGCGAGGGACCAGCCGGGGACCCCGCCGGGGAAGAGTCCGTGACCGGTGCTCAGGGCTTGCTGGAGCCCGACGACGAGCACGGCGACGGCGATGACCACCACGGCTGCGGGCAGCCGGGAGGTGAAGCCCGAAGTGACCGCACGGCCTTGTGGCCGTGGGACCGGGGCGGCGCTCTCGGTCGGTTCCATTCCCGTCCCTCTCACAGGCGGCGGTGCCGTCGGGTGTGCGCGGGGCCGCGGTGACGCGGCCGTCCGTCGTCCGGCCGGCGCGCGGCGGGGCGGAGCCCCCGGCGGCCGTGCGGGACGAGACGCACGGTCACCACCCTAGGCCGCCGAGGGCTCCGACGGGCAGCGCTCTCCTTCTCTTGCCCGAATGCGACCCGGCCACCCGTAACGATCTGGTATGCGCCGAACGGGTGACCTTCCGCGGGCCGGCGGGCGGCTACTCGGTGACCGGGACCGCGGCCTCCCGGGCTGCCTCGGGCCCTTGTTCGAGCAGGACGGAGAAGCCTTCCTCGTCCAGAACCGGAACCTTCAGCTGCATCGCCTTGTCGTACTTCGAACCAGGGTTTTCACCGACCACCACGAAGTCGGTCTTCTTCGAAACGGAACCGGTCACCTTCGCTCCGAGGCCCTGGAGCGACTCTTTTGCGCCATCCCTGGTGAACCGCTCCAGGGTGCCGGTCACCACGACCGTGAGGCCTTCCAGCGGACGCGGCCCCTCGTCCTCCCCGGCGCCCTCGTCCTCCAGGCTGACCCCCGCGGCCCGCCACTTGCGCACGATCTCGCGGTGCCACTCCTCGGCGAACCACTGCTTCACCGCGGTCGCGATGATCCCGCCGACGCCGTCCACGGCCGCCAGCTCCTCCTCGCTCGCCTGCTCGATCCGCTCCAGGGAGCGGAACTCGCGGGCCAGCGCCTCGGCCGCGACCGGGCCGACGTGCCGGATGGAGAGCCCGTTGATGAACCGGGCGAGCGGCCGGGTCCTCGCCGCCGCGATGTTCTCCAGCATCGCCAGGGCGTTCTTCTTCGGCTCGCCCTTCTGGTTGGCGAAGACCGTGACGATCTTCTCCTCGCCGGTCTTCGGGTCCCGCTTGGGCAGCCCGCTGTCCGGGTCGAGGACGTACGCCTTGATCGGCAGCAGCTGCTCGATGGTCAGGTCGAAGAGGTCGCCCTCGTCCACCAGCGGCGGCTCGGCCGGCTCCAGCGGCCGGGTGAGCGCCGCCGCGGCCACCGCACCGAAGTTCTCGATGTCCAGGCACTGCCGTCCGGCCAGGAAGAAGAGGCGCTCGCGCAGCTGGGCCGGGCAGGTCCGGGCGTTCGGGCAGCGGAGGTCGATGTCGCCCTCCTTCATCGGCTTCAGCGGCGTCCCGCACTCCGGGCACTCGGCCGGCATCACGAACTCCCGCTCGGTGCCGTCACGCAGGTCGGCGACCGGGCCGAGGATCTCCGGAATGACGTCGCCGGCCTTGCGCAGCACGACGGTGTCGCCGATCAGCACGCCCTTGGCCTTCACCACCTCCTGGTTGTGGAGGGTGGCGAACTCGACCTCGGAACCGGCCACGGTCACCGGCTCCACCTGCGCGTACGGCGTGACGCGCCCGGTCCGGCCGACGCCGACCTTGATGTCGACCAGCCTGGTGTTGACCTCCTCCGGCGCGTACTTCCACGCGATGGCCCAGCGCGGGGCGCGGGCCGTGGAGCCGAGCCGGCCCTGGAGCGGGATCTCGTCGAGCTTGACGACCACCCCGTCGATCTCGTGCTCCACGGAGTGACGGTTCTCCCCGAAGTACGCGATGAACTCGCGCACCCCGTCGAGCGAGTCGACCACCCGGTTGTGCCGGGCGGTGGGCAGCCCCCACTCGTGCAGCAGCTCGTACGTCTCCGAGAGCCGGGAGATGTCGAAGCCCTCGCGGGCGCCGATGCCGTGGACGACCATGTGGAGCGGGCGGGAGGCGGTGACCTTCGGGTCCTTCTGGCGGAGGGAGCCGGCCGCCGCGTTGCGCGGGTTGGCGAAGGGCTTGTCGCCGGCCTCCACCAGACGGGCGTTGAGCGCCTCGAAGCCCTCCATCGGGAAGTAGACCTCGCCGCGGATCTCCACGAGGTCCGGGACGCGGTCGCCGCGCAGCCGGTCCGGGATGTCGGTGATCGTCCGCACGTTGGGCGTGATGTCCTCGCCGGTGCGGCCGTCGCCGCGGGTGGCGGCGCGGGTCAGCCGCCCGTGCTCGTACGTGAGGTTGACCGCGAGGCCGTCGACCTTGAGCTCGCACAGGTAGTGGAAGTCGGGGGTGCCGACGTCCCGGGAGACCCGCTCGGCCCAGGTGGCCAACTCCTCGTCGTCGAAGGCGTTGTCCAGGGAGAGCATGCGCTCCCGGTGCTCGACGGAGGTGAACTCGGTCTCGTACTGCCCCGCGACCTTCTGGGTCGGCGAGTCCGGAGTCCGCAGTTCCGGGTACTCCTCCTCCAGCGCTTCGAGCGCGCGCAGGAGCTTGTCGAACTCGCCGTCGCTGATGACCGGCTGGTCCTTCACGTAGTACCGGAAGCGGTGCTCCTCGACCTGTTCGGCGAGGTCGGCGTGCTTCTCCCGTGCCTCGGCGGGCAGGGCCCCCTGTTCGACTGCCACCTTCGTCCGTCCTCCCGTACCTCGAAACCCGGTCACTCTGGGTTGTCCGCGAGCGACTTCGCCGCCCGGGCGCAGTGGGCGAGCGCCGCACGGGCGTAGGCGGGCGAAGCGCCCGCGAGCCCGCACGTGGGGGTGACGACCACGGACTCGGCGAGAGTCCCCGGATTCAGCCCCAGCCTGCGCCACAGCGTCCTGACCCCCATGACGCTACCGCCCGGGTCTGACAACGGGCCGTCAGTGGACGGCACCACACCGGCGAAGAGCTTCGTCCCGGCCTCGACGGCCTCGCCGATCGGCTCCTCGTCACGTTCGGTGAGCAGCCCGAAGTCGAACGAGACGCCGGCGACGCCGGACCGCCGCAGCAGGGCGAAGGGGACGTCGGGCGCGCAGGAGTGGACGACGACCGGCCCGTCGTGGACGGCGATCACGTCCCGCAGGGCGCTCTCCACGACCTGGCGGTCGACGGCCCGGTAGGTGCGGTAGCCGCTGGCCGTGCGGACGTGGCCGCGCAGCACGGCGGTGAGCGAGGGCTCGTCGAGCTGGAGGACGGGCCTGGCCCCCGGGACGCGCTTGCGCAGCTCCGCCAGGTGGCCGTGGAGTCCCTCGGCGAGGGAGCCGACGAGGTCGCGGCAGGCGCCCGCGTCGCCGAGGGCCGCCTCCCCGCCGCGCAGTTCGAGGGCGGCGGCGAGCGTCCACGGGCCCACGGCCTGGACCTTGAGCGGGCCCTCGTACCCCTGGGTGAACTCCTCCAGGGCGTCCAGGTCCTCGCCGAGCCAGGAGCGGGCGCGCTTGGTGTCGCGGCCGGGCCGGTCGCTGACGCGCCAGCCGCTGGGCTCCACGTGCGCGTAGAGGTCGACGAGCATCCCGATGGTCCGGCCGATCATGTCGGCGCCCGGGCCGCGGGCGGGCAGCTCGGGGAGGAAGGGGAAGTCCTCGAACGAGCCGGTGGCGGCCTTGGCGGCCTCGCGGGCGTCGCCGCCGGGCAGGGAGCCGACGCCGGTGGCCGGACCCCAGGGCTTGGTGTCGCTCATGTCCTTCGTGTCGCCGCCCGATGTCTCGCGGCCTGTCGTCTCGCCCATGTCTACCGTCCCGGGCGGACGGTGAGGTCGTTGATCTCGGCGTCGCGCGGCAGGTCGATGGCGGTGAGGATCGCCGTCGCGACGGACTCGGGGTCGATCCACTTCGACGGGTCGTACTCCTTGCCCTCCTGCTGGTGCACCTTGGCCTGCATGGGGCTCGCGGTGCGGCCCGGGTAGACGGAGGTGACCCGCACGCCGTTGGCGTGCTCCTCGTGGCGCAGGGCGTCCGCGAGGGCCTTGAGGCCGTGCTTGGAGGCCGCGTACGCGCCCCACTCGCCGTGCGCGGTGAGGCCGGCGCCGGAGTTCACGAAGACCACGTGGCCCTGGGAGACCCGCAGCTGGGGCAGGAGGTGCCGGGTCAGCTCGGCCGGGGCGACGAGGTTGACGTTGAGCTGGTGGTGCCAGGTCTTCGGGGTGAGGTCGCCGATCGGCCCGAGGTCGACGACACCGGCGATGTGCAGCAGGCTGTCCACCCGTTCGGGCATGGTCTGGTGCGAGAACGCCCAGGACAGCCGGTCCGGGTCGGCGAGGTCCCCGACCAGCGTCCGCGCGCCGGGGAACTGCGCGGCGAGCTCCTTCGCCCGCCCCGCGTCGCGCGCGTGCAGCACGAGCTCGTCCCCGCGCGCGTGCAGGCGGCGCGCGACGGCCGCGCCGATGCCGGAACCGGCTCCGGTGATCACATGAGTAGCCATGGTCACCATGCTCGCATCAGCGGGAGGCGATGTTCTCCTCCAGGTGGGCGAGGGCGGTCGGGCCGTCGTCCGCGAAGAAGACGAGATCGGTGAGGGGGAGCGGGAGGAAGCCCTCGGCTTCCATGCGGTGGAACTGGGTCTTCAGGCCGTCGTAGAAGCCGGCGGTGTTGAGGAGGACGACGGGCTTGGAGTGCTTGCCGTGCTTCTTCAGCTCCAGGATCTCGGTGGCCTCGTCGAGCGTGCCGGTGCCGCCGACCATGACGACGACGGCGTCGGACTTGGCGAGGAGCAGGGCCTTGCGGGCGGCCAGGTCCTCGGTGACGACCATCTCGTCCGCGTCCGGGCGGGCCTTGTGGGCGAGGAAGTCGACGGAGACGCCGACGAGTCGGCCGCCGCCCTCCTGGACGCCGTCCGCGACGACCTTCATCAGGCCGGTGTCGGAGCCGCCCCAGACGAGGGTGTGGCCGGCCTTGCCGAGGAGGCGGGCGAAGTCGCGGGCGGGGGCCGTGTAGCGCTCGTCGAGGTCGGCGGCGGAGAGGAAGACGCAGATGTTCATGCGCTCCACCGTAGGCCCTGACCAGCGCCTTCGGATTTCCTTCGACAAATACCGCCGGGCGGCGATGAGTTCCGGTGACGTCCTCGGTCTGCCCTGCCATGGACGAGGTGAGCACCACGCCGAGCAGGATCCGAGGACGGGTCACGTCACGGGACGGGACGCCGATCGCCTACGAGCGGTACGGCGACGGGCCGCCGCTCGTCCTGGTGAGCGGGGCGCTGGGCACGGCCGCGGGCGAGCGGGTCCTCGGCGGGCTCCTGGCCCGGAGCTTCTCGGTCGTGGCGTACGACCGGAGGGGCCGCGGCGCGAGCGGGGACACCGGGCCGTACGCGGTGGAGCGGGAGATCGAGGACCTGGCGGCGGTCGTCGGGGAGGCGGGGGCGGGGGCCGCCCTGCACGGAACGGGCACGGGGGGCGCGCTGGCGCTCGCCGCGGTGGCCGCCGGGGTGCCGACGGGGCCGGTGTCCCTGTACGAGCCGCCGTACGCGGCGGAGGAGCGGGAGCGGTGGCGGCGGGTGGCCGCCCTGCTCGACCGGGGGCGGCGGGCGGCGGCGCTCGACCTGTTCCTGGCGGACTCGGCGGGGTCCCCGGGGCTGCGTGCCGGGGTGACGGAGCTGCGGCCCGGCGTCGCGGAATCGGCCCGCACGCTCGCGTACGACGTCGCCGTCGTCGGCGACGGTCGGGTGCCGGAGCGGCTGCTGGCCCGGGTCCGCGCGCGCGTGCTCGTGGTCGACGGCGGCGCCGGCCCGGTGGGGACCCGGCAGGCGGCGCGCGACCTGGCGGCGGCCCTCCCCCGGGCCCGGCACCGCACCCTGACGGGCCAGACCCACGAGGTCGCCCCGCACGTCCTGGCCCCGGTCGTCGAGGAGTTCCTCACCGAGGACCGGGAGACCGCCGGGGCGGTGTAGACCGCCCCGGCGGGGCTACGCGGGGGCCGGGGTGCGGCGCACCGTCGTGGCGATGGTGGCGGAGCCGACCACGCGGGTGCCGTCGTAGAGGACGATGGCCTGGCCGGGGGCGATGCCGCGGACGGGCTCGTCGAAGGCGACCTTCAGCTCGCCGTCCGCCATCACCGCGTCGACCGGCGTCTCGCCGCCGTGGGCGCGGAGCTGGGCGGTGTAGCGGCCGGGGCCGTCCGGGGCCGTGCCGCACCAGCGGGGCTTGATCGCGGTGAGCGCGGTGACGTCGAGGGCCTCGGCCGGGCCGACCGTGACGGTGTTGTTCACGGGCGAGATGTCGAGGACGTAGCGGGGCTTGCCGTCCGCGGCCGGGTGGCCGATCCGCAGGCCCTTGCGCTGGCCGATGGTGAAGCCGTACGCGCCCTCGTGGCTGCCGATCCGGTTGCCGGCCTCGTCGACGATGTCGCCCTCCGCCTTGCCGAGGCGGGAGGCGAGGAAGCCCTGCGTGTCGCCGTCGGCGATGAAGCAGATGTCGTGGCTGTCGGGCTTCTTCGCGACGGCGAGCCCGCGCCGCTCGGCCTCCGCCCGGATCTCGTCCTTGGTGGTGAGCGTGTCGCCCAGCGGGAACATCGCGTGCGCCAGCTGCTTCTCGTCCAGCACGCCGAGCACGTACGACTGGTCCTTGGCCATGTCGGAGGCCCGGTGCAGCTCGCGGGTGCCGTCCTCGTTCAGGACGACGGTGGCGTAGTGGCCGGTGCAGACCGCGTCGAAGCCGAGCGCGAGCGCCTTGTCGAGCAGCGCCGCGAACTTGATCTTCTCGTTGCAGCGCAGGCACGGGTTGGGCGTGCGGCCGGCCTCGTACTCCGCCACGAAGTCGTCGACGACGTCCTCGCGGAAGCGTTCGGCCAGGTCCCACACGTAGAACGGGATGCCGATGACGTCGGCCGCCCGGCGCGCGTCGCGCGAGTCCTCGATCGTGCAGCAGCCGCGGGCTCCGGTGCGGAAGGACTGCGGGTTCGCGGAGAGGGCGAGGTGCACGCCGGTGACGTCGTGGCCCGCCTCGGCGGCACGGGCGGCGGCGACGGCGGAGTCCACTCCGCCGGACATGGCGGCAAGTACCCGGAGGGGGCGGGTGCGGGGGCGCGGGGGCGGAGTCTGAGTCATAGCCCTACCAGGGTACGGGGCGCCGGGAACCGGGAGCGCGGGAGTAAGCGTTCTCGGTGGCATGGGGAGCAAGGGCAAGGGGTCGGACGCGTCCGGCAGGCGGGTGGGGCGGCGCGCGGTGCTGCTCGGCGGCGGGGCGGCGGTGCTCGGCGCGGGCGCGCTGGCCAAGGACGAGCTCGGGCGGCTCTGGTGGCGGCTGCCGGGCACGGAGAAGAAGCGGGTCGACGGTGAGCTCGACCACAAGGGCGCCGAGTGGACGGCGGCGGCGCGGGCGAACTGGCGCCGGGCCGACCGGCCGGACGACTACCGGATCGACCGGGTCGTGATCCACGTCGTCCAGGGCAGCTACGCGACCGCCCTGAAGGTCTTCAAGAACCCGGGGCACGGGGCCGCCGCCCACTACGTGGTCCGCAAGGACGGTCACGTGGCGCAGATGATCCGGGAGCTCGACGTCGCCTTCCACGCCGGCAACCGCGACATGAACGAGCGCAGCATCGGCATCGAGCACGAGGGCTTCGTCGACCGGCCGCGGGACTTCACCGCGGCGATGTACGCGGGGTCGGCGCGGCTCACGGCCGACATATGCGCCCGCTACGGGATACCCGTCGACCGGGAGCACATCATCGGGCACGTGGAGGTCGAGGGCAGCGACCACACCGACCCGGGGCCGCACTGGGACTGGAACCGCTATCTGAAGCTCGTGCGCGAGGCGTCGAAGAAGACCGCGTGAGACCGTCCGCCGGGCCGCCGGGGACGGCCGGCGGCGGAGACCCGGGTACGGGGACCTGGTGCGGACCCCGGTTCGGGCCGACGGCCACGGCGACGACGGCGGTGGCGGTCAGCTGAGGCCGGCGGTCCGGGCGCGGTCCACGGCCGGGCCGATGGCCTCGGCGACCGCGGCCACGTCCTCCTTGGTGGAGGTGTGGCCGAGGGAGAAGCGCAGGGTGCCGCGGGCGAGGTCCGGGTCGGTGCCGGTGGCGAGGAGGACGTGGCTGGGCTGGGCGATGCCGGCGGTGCAGGCGGAGCCGGTGGAGCAGGCGATGCCGGCCGCGTCGAGCAGCAGGAGCAGGGAGTCGCCCTCGCAGCCCGGGAAGGTGAAGTGGGCGTTGGCGGGGAGCCGCTCGACGGGGTCGCCGCCGAGGATCGCGTCGGGGACGGCCGCGTGGACGGCGGCGACGAGTGCGTCCCGCAGGGCACCGACTTCCCGGGCGAACTCCTCGCGCCGCTCGGTCGCGAGCCGGGCCGCCACGGCGAACGCGGCGACGGCGGGCACGTCGAGGGTGCCCGAGCGGACGTGCCGCTCCTGGCCGCCGCCGTGCAGCACGGGTACGGGGGTGTGCTCGCGGCCCAGGAGCAGCGCGCCGATCCCGTAGGGGCCGCCGATCTTGTGGCCCGAGACGGTCATCGCGGCGAGGCCGGAGGCGGCGAAGTCGACCGGCACCTGACCGACGGCCTGGACGGCGTCGGCATGCAGCGGCACGCCGAACTCGGCGGCCGCGTCGGCGAGTTCGCGGACCGGCATGACAGTGCCGATCTCGTTGTTGGCCCACATGACGGTGGCCAGGGCGACGGACCCCGGATCGCGGGCGATGGCTTCGCGGAGCGCCTCGGGACGCACCCGGCCGTGCCGGTCCACCGGCAGGTACTCCACGTCGGCGCCCTCGTGCGCGGCGAGCCAGTCGACGGCGTCGAGCACGGCGTGGTGCTCCACCGGGCTGGCGAGCACGCGGGTGCGGCGGGGGTCGGCGTCCCGGCGGGCCCAGTACAGGCCCTTCACGGCGAGGTTGTCGGCCTCCGTGCCACCGGAGGTGAACACCACCTCGCTCGGCCGCGCACCGAGCGCGGCGGCGAGCATCTCGCGCCCCTCCTCGACGGTCCGCCTGGCCCGTCGGCCGGGGGCGTGCAGGGAGGAGGCGTTGCCCGTGACGGCGAGCTGGGCGGTCATCGCCTCGATCGCCTCGGGCAGCATGGGCGTGGTCGCGGCGTGGTCGAGGTAAGCCATGGTGGGTCGATTCTACGAGCCCACCACGGCGCGGCTGTACGGGGCGCCCGGTACGGCACGGCCGTACGGGCGCCCGGAGTCCGCCGCCTGCCGGGTTCAGCCGCGCGGGGCGCGGGCCAGCTGGCGGGACTGGGCGACGAGCCGGTCGGCGCTGTCCCAGACCTCGGCGTCCTCTTCGAGGAAGCCGCCGGCGAGGTTGCGGGTGGTGATGGAGACCCGCAGCGGGCCGGGGGCCGGGCGGCAGCGGACGTGGGTGGTGAGCTCGACGGTCGGGGTCCAGCCCTTGAGGCCCAGCTCGAAGGAGGTCGGCGGCAGGGCGTCGACGGTGAGGAGCAGGGACAGCGCGTCGGGCTCGCGGCCGTCGGCGAGGCCGAACCACGCCCGCATCTCGCCCTTGCCGGACGGGGCGCCGACCGCCCAGCCGACGCAGGCCGGGTCGAGGCGGAGGTCGAGGCGGTCGGCGATGGCGGACGAGCCGGGGATCCGCGGGGCCGGGTTGTCGGCGGCGCTGAAGCAGTTCTCGATCGCGGCCATCGCCGGGGGCGTCGCGGTGGTGCGGACGTCGTCCGCGAGGGCGTCGAGGTCGCCGTACGAGGCGAGGACGCGGATCCGCTCGACCTCGGTGCCGTCCTCGGCGTACTGGAAGAGGGACGCCTGTCCGGTGGAGAGCGACCGGCCGGTGCGGACCGTCTCCGTGCGGATCACCGCGGGGCCGGGCACGGACGGCGTGAGGTAGTGCGCCGAGATCGTGAACGGGTCGGGGTGCGGGAGGTGGTCGCCGAGGGCACGGCCGAGCAGGGCGAGGAGGTAGCCGCCGTTGACGGCCTGGATGATCGTCCAGCCGGCGGAGAGGTCCGCGTCGTAGACGCCGGGCTCCCGGAGGGTGACGGCGGTGTCGCGGTCGAACTCGCTGGTGGCGACGCTGCTCGCCCGGTGGTTCGTCTCGGTGCTCGTGCTCATGGTTTCGACGGTACCGCAGGTAATTACTGAGCGGTAGCTTTTTCCGGCTCCTCGCGCGCGGAAGACCGGCGGTTCCAGGCGCGCGGCGCCCGCCAGTGGTAGCGCATCGCCAGCAGGCGGAGCACGAAGGCCGTGAGGACGGCGGTACCGCTGGTGAAGGCGTTCAGCATGTCGAAGCGGATGCACAGCACCACCATCGTCGCCCCCACGATCGCCGGGACGGCGTACAGGTCCCGGTCCCAGCGGAGCAGCGACGGCACCTCGTTGGCCAGCACGTCGCGCAGCACACCGCCGCCGACGGCCGTGGCCAGACCCAGCACGGCGGAGGACGTCAGCCCGAGCCCGTAGTCGTACGCCTTCGTCGTCCCCGTCACGCAGAACAGCCCCAGGCCCGCCGCATCGAAGACGTTCACCGCCGTCTGCGTCCGCTCGACCTCCGGGTGCAGGAAGAAGACCAGGACCGCCGCGACCAGCGGCATCAGGAAGTACCCGAGGTCCGCGAACGCGGCGGGCGGCACCGCGCCGATGATCAGGTCACGGAACAGGCCACCGCCGAGCGCGGTGACCTCGGCGAGGACGGCGATGCCGAAGACGTCGAAGTTCTTGCGGACGGCGAGGAGGGCGCCGGAGATGGCGAAGACGAAGATGCCGATGAGGTCCAGGGTGTGCTGGACATCCGGGCTGAACAGGTCGTGAAGCACGCGCTCATTGTCCCGGTTGTCCCCCTGGCCCCACGCGCCCACCCCACCACGGGGGCGCCTCCGCCCGTCCCCGCCCGTCCCCGTCCGTCACCGGCGGAGGGTCGCGGGCACGGCAGAGGCCCCCGGCGCCGTGGGGC
>NZ_JBHJQI010000020.1:0-83477 GCF_042262805.1 Streptomyces sp. NPDC056361 | reverse complement strand
GGCCCCACCCCGGGGCGAACCGGGGTGGGGCCCTTCCTGTTCGTGCTGCTCGTTCAGGCTACTTCTGGACGGTGCGACGACGCCGCGTCCACCACACCAGGGCCGCGCCGGTGGCGGCGATTGCCGCGGCGACGCCGGAGATCAGGCCGATCGGGGTGTCCGATCCGGTGTCGGCGAGGCCGCCGTCCGGGTCCGGCCGGTTCGCCGGGGGCGTCGCGCCCCCACTGCCGCCGGTGTCACCGTTGCCGGGCTTGGTCGGGTCCGGGCCCGGCGACGTGGGCGGATCGGTCGGGTCGGTCGGTGTCGGTGTCGGTGTCGGTGTCGGGTCGGGCTTCCCGTCATCCGTCAGGGCGGCGCCGTTGCCGCCCAGGAACGCGGTGTCGCTGTCGCGGGCGGAGGTCTCGGTGCGCACGGAGTCCTTCGTCGTGCGGGGCAGTTCACGGTGCTGGGTGGTGAACTCGACGCCGGTGATGTTCCGCTTGGGGACCTTTGCGAAGTCGATGCCGCCGACGAAGAACGTGTAGATCCGGCCGTCGCCGAGGGGCCATTCGTAGGTGAAGTCGCCCTTGGTGAAGGACTTCACCATCTCCTGCCACACGGTCCGCTTGTCCCAGTGGGCGTTCTCGCCGCGCAGCGGCCACCGCTTCAGGTCGTTGCTGTTGATGAGGGGACGGAAGTCGGTGGCCTTCTTCGCGTCCTGCTGGCGGATCCACTCGGCCGCGACGCGGGACTTGTAGACGCGGCGCAGGTCAGCGTATTTGGGGTCGGTGTTGATCTGCTTCTCGACGTGCGGGACGAGGTACTGGGTGATCAGCCGGTGGCTGCGCTCCTTCTCCTCCTTGCTGAGCTTCTTCGAGCAGTCCTCTCCCGGTACGGGGGTGGCGAAGTCCATCGCCGCGTGGTTGACCTCCAGCGGGGCGTCGAGGATGTAGATCCCGCCGTCCTGCTCGCGGACCTTCGCCCGGCCGGGAACGATCCAGTTGCGTCCCGATCCCCAGCACGGCACCCCTTCGACCTTGGGGGCGGCGTCCATGAACTCCTTGCCCGGGGACTTCTTGGGGTCCATGGCGCGGGAGAAGTCCCGCTTCATCTCCATGTCGGCTACGAGGAGGACACGGCCGGCGTCGGTTTCACCGAACGCCTTGTCCATGATGGTGTCGGGCTGGTCGGGGTTGAGGTTCACCCACTGCCGGTCCGGGGTGAGCGCCAGCCACGTGAACAGGGCGTCGGAGGCCAGTTCGAGCTTCGCCTGTCCGCCCCAGCCCGGGTTGTCGTCCTCATCGGGCATGAGGTCGGCCTTCATGGAGTAGTCCAGGGCCTTGCCCTTGACCGGGTTGCCGACGTACTGGAGCTCCAGGGTGGAGAAGTCCACCCCGCCCGGGCCCCGGCCGAGCGCGGACCGGGCGTTGTCCGCCAGGTACTGGTTCTGCAACTGCCGGGCCTGGGCGGGGTTCTGTCCCGACCCGTAGGCCATCGAGGCGCCCGGGCCCTGGGTGCCGCGGTTCGGCAGCGGGTTGAACACGTTGTACGTCTTCGTGTACTTCGTCTGCGGCCACAGGCCCTTCGCGGTCGCCCGGCGCTCCGCGATCCGGATCGGGTTGTTCCCCGTCCCCCGCTCCGCCCGCAGCTTGTCGTTCTCGGCCTTGTAGTCGCGGAGGGTGGCCCCGTTCGGCTTCTCCGACGTGAACATCGTCAGGCGGTGCCGGGTGAAGTCGTACTTCGCGTCCTTGTGCCGCAGGATGATCCTGTCGGCCCGGAGCTGGGCCGGCTTGCGCTTCCCGTCGGACTTGAACTCCCCCAGCTCACCGGTGCGCTGGTTGTAGGAGTCGTACCGCCGGGAGGCGATCTTCTTGCCGTCCTTGTCGAAGATCTCGATCGTGACCTCGCACAGCCAGTCGGGGCCGACCATGTTGAAGTCCTGAACCGCCTTGACCTCGAACACGCCCCCCTTCTGCTTGCTGACCTGCGCGCTGATCAGGTTGACCTTCCAACTGCCGAACGGCTTGGGGTTGTTCGACTCGTTCCGGTGCCGCTTATAGCGGGAGTAGATCGCCTTGCGCATGTCCTCCGGGTCCTTGGAGGCCGCATACGCCCCGTCCCACTTGTCGATGTCCGCGCGGCTGCCGGTGACCTGCCCCAGCTCGGCCGCAGTGGGCGCGGGAACGTTCTCGAAGCCCTTGAACGCGTTGTTGTAGTAGTACTCCTCGTCCGGCCCGGACTTCGTCCATTGGTGCTGACCCGTCGGCGCACCCGAGTTGTTCGGCGTACGCGGGATGGTCCTCTTCAGGTGCATCTGATCGCACCGCTTACCGCCGGTGATCTTCGCGTAGTTCCCGGGCTCGGCCGACGCCACGGACGGCAGGCCGACCAGCAGCACCGCCGCCGAGGAAATGACCGCCAGCGCGGCGGATAAGCGCCTTCTCAGGCGCTGTCGTATAGGTGTGCTCACGTAGTGTCCCTGGTCGTGGGGGCCACGGGACTCAAGACTGCTGAGGCAGGCCGAACAAGGGGCCCCCGTACCGTGCCCGCTCCTGCTGGCCCACCACACTAGATGTCGTCAACTCCCCATGCACAAGGCGTTGTTGACGCGTCGTGTGATGACTCCGCGAAGATCCTGCGCGGGTGGCAGAGCGGTTCGGTAGGTTCTGGCCATGACCACACCCCACTCCGACTACGACTCCACCCGCCACCCCGACCTGCTGGTCTGGCTCACCGAACGCCGGGCCGCCTTCGAGAGCTGGGCTCGGGAAGCGGGCGGCGCCGACCGGTTCGACTTCTCCGACGCCTCCCTCGATGCCTTGGAAGGCCTCGTCAAGGAGTCATTCGCCGAGTCGGAGGAGATCACCGCACAGCGCCGCTCCCCCTTCGTCCAGGGTGCCGTGTGGTACATCGGCGAGACCCTGCGCCGACGGCGCGAGGGCTGGGTATGGAAGTTCGAACCGGACGTCACCTTCGGCCTGCTCCCGGCGTTCTATCCGGCGGTCCCGGACCCCGCATACCTGGACACCCCCTGCGTCGGCGCACCCGACGCCAAGCCCGGCGAACACTGGTACCCCCTGAACACGCTGCGCCGACTCCTCGCCACCGAAGACGAGTTCGACAACCCGATCGACGAACGGCTCGTCGGCATGATCGAAGGCTGGTACGACGAAGACGAGGAGGACGACGAGTAACGACTGCTCGTCGTTCCAGGCATGCTCGTCCACGGTCGGGACGGCCTCGCGCGCACGGGCCCACGTGATGCCGTTCGCCGCGGCATCGATGGAGTTGCCGGTCCCGTCTCGGAGCACTCGACCGTCCGGAGCGACACCGAAGCGCCGGATGTGGTCACGTTCGCGCCGAACGAAACCGCCGGGTGGGAGTGGCAGACGCCCCCACCCGGCGGTTTCGATTCTTGCTACTCGAAGTAGAGCCGTCCCTGGTCGGGGCCGTCGAGGAAGTTCGACCAGTACGCGCTCGCAGGTGTTCCACCGTCAAAGTACGTGCCCATGTTCTTGCGCACGCTGACGAGGCCGTCGGTGGGATGCACCACGAGGTCGGCCTTGCCGTCTCCGGTGATGTCGGCGAAGTACAGACGGCCCTGACCCGGCTGACCCAGGAAATTGGACCAGTTCGCCGTCATGACGGTGCCGCCGTCGAAGTACGTCCCCATGTTCTTGCGGACGCTGATCGTGCCGTCCGTCGTGTGGACCATCATGTCGGCCTTGCCGTCTCCGGTGACATCGGCGAAGTACAGACGACCCTGACCCGGCTGACCCAGGAAGTTGGACCACTGGGCGCTCATCAGGGTGCCGGTGTCGAAGCCGGTTCCCGTTCCGTCGTTCCGGCGGACGATGATGTTGCCGTCGGTGCCGTGGGAGATGAGGTCCTTGGTGCCGTCTCCGTCGATGTCGGCGAAGTACAGCTTTCCCTGGCCGGTCTTGCCGCGGAACTGGTCCCAGCCCCAGCTGACTTGGGTGCCCGTGTCGAAGTAGGGACCGGTGGGGTGCTTCTTGCGGATCGAGAGGGTGCCGGCGGTGTCGAGGACGATCATGTCGGCGTAGGTGTCACCGCTCATGTCGGGCTTGCCCGGGGTGCCGCCCGGGGTGCCTGTCGGGAGGGTACGGCCGATCGTGAACTCCGCGCCCAGGGCCGTGCCGTCCGCGGCGGGTGCTCGGCCGGGAATCCCTACGACCGCGTTGTCGGACTTGCGCGCCCAAAGGTCGGACAGCCCGTCGCCGTCCAGGTCGCCCGAGGAGCCGAGCACGGGGTAGTCGACGGCCTTGAGGCCGGTGCCGATCTTCACCCGCTCGCCGGCCGCGCCCCACGTGGTGGGGTCGACGTTGCCGTCGGGGCCCTCCTTGCCGAGAGCGCGGTAGACGTCGCCGGTGGTGTTGTGACGCAGCCACAGGTCCGGGAACGAGTCGCCGTTGACGTCTCCCGGGGCGATCACCGTGAACTGGTCCCAGTCCCCGCCACCGACGAGCACCGGTGCGCGCTCGCCGCCGAGGTCCAGGTCGTGGGTGGCCCGGTTGCCGAAGTACGCCCACAAGTGCTTGGCCTGCTTGACCAGGAGGTCCGGCTTGGCGTCGCCGTTGATGTCACCAGGGGCGATGACCTGCTCGGCGTTGTACCAGTGATCGTCACCGGTCCAACGGTCGTCCTCGCGGGAGCAGCCTTGGTCATCGTCCCTGACCGGACAGGTGACGGTGAGTTCGGTGCGCCGGTTCTCGATGACACCCCGGCCGTTGTTGGGGTACGTCCAGAGCATCTTCCTTTTGGCGTTGGCGTTGTACTCCAGGGAGACGAGGTCGTTGCGCCCGTCCTCGTCCCAGTCGCCGCGGAAGGTGATCTGGCTGTCGGCGAGGGACTTGCCGCCGTTGGCGGCGGCGGAGAACTGGCCCTTGCCCTGGCCGGCGTAGGTCAGCAGGGCGTTGTTGGCGTCCAGGCTCCACAGGTCGTTGAAACCGTCGCCGTTGAGGTCGTTCGGGCCGTCACGCTCCGTGCGCCGGTTGGCGTAGAACAGGTACGGCTCGGTGTCCGAGATGTTGCCGCTGGCATCCGCGCTGTAGACGTAGACCCAGTGCGGACCGGATCCGGGCGGGGTCAGCCACACGGTCGCTTCGGACTCGATCTCCGGCGTCTTCGGGTCGTCGGTGGTGACGGGGACGTCCCGGACGTCCGGCTCCCAGTCCGTGTAGTAGTAGTACTTGCGGACATCGGTGATCCCGTTCGGCTTGAACGTGAAGGAACCGAGCGTCCCCGCCTTGGCGGTGTTGGCGGGCCAGCCCGCCTTGCCGTCGGGGAACACGGTGGACACGACGACGGGCGGCTTGCTCGGACGGGTGCGGTCGACCGTGAACTTGCAGGTCACCGACCATGCCGAGTACGAGCCGTCCTGGTCCTTCGTGCGCGTCTTCCAGGTGTAGTCGCCCGTGGGAAGAGTTGCGTCGGGTACGGCGAGTGTGGCGACCTTGCCTCTGGTGGCGGGGATCGACTGGTTCACAACGGGCGTGCTGTTGCCGGCCTTGAAGACCTGGTATTCCGCGGTGAGGTTGCCGGCGTCGGGATCGTCGTGGAGGGCGTACAGGCTGACGCGGGTGTTGCCGATGGCGCCGCCGGCACAGCCGGTCCTGGGGCTTGTGCCCAGACCGGTCGGCGCCTTGGGCGGGTTGTTGAACTTGGTTTCGAGGACCGCGGTCTTCGCGTCGAACTTCTTCCAGCCGAAGGTGTCGCTCTCGTCGGATGCGTACAGACCGAGGTTGACGCTCGCCCAGCCCTTCGACGCCGCTTCGCGGGCGATGGCCGTGGCGTCGAACTCGAGGTTCCCGGCGGCGCAGTCCGAGCTCCAGCCCTTCGCGTCGTTCACCGTGGCGACCGGAGCCGTGCCGATCTTGGCGGGCTGACGGTTCCACGTGGTCTTGGACGAGATGGGTCCCACGTGCCACAACTCGACGGGGCGTGCGCCGCAGGACCATGACCAGGTGTTCCTGATGCGGAAGACGGAGGACTTGACCTGGGTGCCTCTGATGCCGGCGGTGTCCAGCTGGAAGAACGAACGCGAAAGGCCGTTGGTCTCGTTCTCGTACCCGACGCGCACGACCTCCTTGGTGTTCCAGAAGGAGGTGTTGGGGTACTTCTGGTAGACCCGCGTCCAGTTCTGGCGGGAGCCCCAGGCGAAGGAGGGGTCGATGTAGACCGGATACTGCGTGTCCGCGCCGTCGAGAAGGGCCTGGTCCGGCTTGATCTCGAGAGTGTCCCCGGTCACCGTGGTGGGCATCTGTGCGTCCTGCGCACCGGGCGCCGGTTCGAACAGGTCACCGGGTGCCGTCTCCACCGCGTCGGCGGTCGCCACGGCCCTGGAGGCGAACGAGGCGACAGTGCCGCCGGCCGACGAAGTGGAGTCCCACATCAGCGGGGTCGGGCTGGTGAAGACGGTCTGTCCGGCCGGGTCGACGGCGTTGATGCTGCCGGTCTCCGGGTCCTTGGCGACGGTGACGCCGACCGTGTCCAGACCGAACTTCAGAGTTTCCAGTTCGGGGTTCTGCGCGGCTTGCGCGGTCTTGACGACCAGCAGCTGCGAGAAGCCCTCCACCTCGGCCTTGAGCTGAAGGTCGACGCCCGGCAGCACCTCGGCGTACGTGGCCACGTTCTCGGCGAGCGTGGGCTTGGGCAGGGCCTTGGGCCAGGTGAGCGTCAGGGTGCGGCCGTCCTTGACTCCGGAGAGCAGGGGGCCTGTTCCTCCCCCCGAGAACGTCACTGCCACCGAGGACGCCTTGGGGGTCACGCTGCCGTCGGCGGTGAAGACCAGGGTCGGATCGGTCGGCACCCATGCCCCGGCACGCAGCATGCGCACCGGCGTGCCGTGGCGCTTCACGGACCAGGTCCCATCGGGCAGTGCCCACGTGTCGGACGACTCGGTCCGCACGGACTGGAGCTCGTAGGGCCGGCCGGTGGCGGCGGCCTGTTCGAGTGCGTACTCCTCCTCGCTCTTCGAGCCGTCGGCGACCGGATCCGACGACGCGGCGACCGCGACCGCGGCACTTGCCGTGCCGGGCAGTACGACCGCAGCCGGTATGCCCACACCGACCGACAACGAGAGCGAGACCGCCCCGGAGACCCATCGGCCTCCGCATGCTCCTCGTGTGGGTCTTCTCTTGCTCACAACGATCCTTTCGTCAGCGCGGGCAGCACTGAGGACCGCCCGCAGAGGAGGGGCGGGGAGCTCGGGGATCGACGAGACATGGCGCGCCTGTACCGCTGGGGCACCACGGCGTGTCCGACTCCCGAACTCAAGCCGCCTGCACGCTTCGTCGGGAAGCCCGCACCGCGCCTGCACAGCATCCGGGTGTTCGCGACACCGTGCCGATTCCTGCAACGGGCATGGTTCGCCTCGGTGAAGGCATCACCCCGAGGTTCACGTCGGCTGACGCTTTCGCGCGCCTTCGGTAACCGCCCCCCATTACTTGATCATCCGAGAATAACAGCAGGTCGGAACGGCGCAAGGGGCCGTTCTTCTTTCCCTGTGGGCTCGTTGGGGCGGCTCTGTCGGGAAATTGACGTCCCTGTTCTTTATCTTTCCATCGGCCCTTCTTGCGCCTTCCGCCCCGGAGGTGGTGTCGTTGTCAGGCGCCTCTCGCCCGCCCGTATCGGGAGGGGTCGCGTTTACACCTCGATGAGGCGATTGGCCTCACTCCTTCCGGTACCGACGACCGGCTCACCGTCACGGTTCTCCCCCAGCACGGTTACTTAGGAGCACTCATCAAGCCGGGCCCGGGACCGACGGGCCGCACGAGACAGGTGACGGACATGCGTACTGAGGCCGCCAAGCGGGTCGAGCTGGTCTTCTCCCTCTTCGACGCCAATGGCAACGGAGTCATCGACTCCGGCGACTTCGACCTCATGACGGGACGCGTCCTGGAGGTGGCGGTCGCATCGGACGACGGTGCCAAGGAGTCCCTCCGGACCGCGTTCCGCCGCTGGTGGACGACGCTGGCGACCGAACTGGACGTCAACGGGGACGGCGTGATCACCGTCGACGAGTTCCGCCCCTTCGTGCTCGACCCCGAGCGTTTCGGCCCCACGATCACCGAGTTCGCCGAGGCGCTCTCCGCACTCGGCGACCCGGACGGGGACGGCCTGATCGAGCGCCCGCTCTTCCTGTCGCTGATGACGGCGATCGGCTTCGAGAAGGCGAACATCCACGCGCTCTTCGACGCCTTCGGCCCGGACGCCGAGGACCGCATCACCGTGGCCACGTGGGCCGCCGGCATCGAGGACTACTACGCACCGGAGCTGGCCGGGATTCCCGGCGACCGGCTGGTGGGCACGCCGGCCGTCTGACACGGCCCGGCCCGGTCGCGAGCATCCCGGGGCGGCACCGGCCGCCCCGGGATGCCGTCGGCCGGGTGGACGTCACGGCCCGGGCTTGTGGGCGAAGACCCACCGGTTCCCCTCCAGGGCGTCGTTCGGCTCGGGGAGGGGACCGCGTCCGTGCCGGCGGGTGAAGTCGAAGGGCGTGCGCATCGACGTGGACCAGCCCTTGGCCGTCAGGTGACCCGCCGAGTCGGGGCGCGGTCCCAGGTCGAAGAGGTCGAGCAGGTCGATGCCGATCTGTTCCCGCGTCGCCGTGTAGATCGCACTGTCGCGGTACGCCAGCAGGTCCTTCTCCAGCTTGGCCTCGAAGGCCAGGGCGCCGCCCCCGGTGGTCAGCCGGTCCACCGTGTCGATGAGGTACGTCTCGGCGGGGCTCGGCAGGTAGAAGAGGAGCCCCTCGGCCAGCCAGACGCTCGGTGCGGCCGGGTCGAAGCCGGTGGAGGTCAGCGCGGTGGCCCAGTCCGCACGCAGGTCGACCGGTACGGGGACGCGCTTCACCCTTGGGGCGGCCGACAGGTCCGTGAGCACCTGGTGCTTGAAGGCCAGCACACCCGCCCTGTCGATCTCGAAGACCACGCAGTCGGACGGAAGGTCGAGCCGGAAGGCACGCGTGTCGAGGCCCGCGCCCAGCAGGACCACTTGACGGGCACCGTCGAGGACCGACCCGAGGACGAAGTCGTCGAGCACCCGAGTCCGCAGCCCGAAGTAGCGGGCGAACCTGCCCCACAGCGGGTTGTCGTCCCCCTCCGGAACCTGTCCGATGCGTACCGGCCAGTCCACGCACGCCGGGGCCGCGCGTACGAAGTGTTCGGCGTGGACGTCCTGGGCCAGACTGTCGTGGCGGTGGGTCTCGATCGCCCGGGCCGCGGCGACCAGGAGGGCGGTCAGCCCCACACCTCCGTCCACGCCTTCCGCGTCGACCTGCCGAGTCACCGTGGCGGCCGTGTCTCCTCCGGCAGCAGGAGGGGAGGACTCCTCGGTGGTGAAGGTTTCGCTCATCGGTCTCTTCTTTCCGGCAGCAGGACGGGTTTGACCACACGGCCGGCGTCGCAGTCGCGTTCGGCCTCGTTGATGTCGGCCAGCGGGTAGGTGCGGATCAGCTGGTCGAAGGGGAAGCGGCCGGCCCGCCACAGGCCGGTCAGCCGGGGTATCAGCAGTCCGGGCACCGCGTCCCCTTCGCAGATGTGGCGGATGCCGCGACCTCGGTCGAGCGTGCCGGGTTCGAGCGCCAGCGGGGTGTGGAGGCGTGCCACGAGGCCGAGGGTGCCGGTGGGGCGCAGTGCTTGGAGCGCGTCGTTGATGAGCGGGGCCGAGGCCGTGGTGTCCAGGGCGTACTGGGCTCCGCCGTCGGTCGATCGGCGGATCCGCTCGGGCAGTCCGTGCGATCCGGCGGACAGCGGGGTCGCGCCGAACCGTTCGGCCAGGTCCAGCCGCTCGGGGTGCCGGTCGACGGCCACGGTCCGCATGCCGGCGGCAGTGGCCGCCATGACGGCGGCCAGGCCCACCGCTCCCGCGCCGAGGACCGCGAGGGTGTCGCCGGGTCCTGCGGCGAAGGTGTTCAGTACGGCTCCGGCACCGGTGAGGAAGCCGCAGCCGAGCGGCCCGAGCAGTTCGAGCGGCAGGGCGGGGTCGACCCGGACGGCGTTGCGGGCCGGGACGAGCGCGTACGCGGCGAAGGAGGACTGGCCGAACCAGCGGGGGGCCAGTGCCTTTCCGGCCGCGTCGGTGAGGCGCGGTGGTTCCTCCTCCCGCCCGCCGAAGAGGTTGAGGGAGGCGAAGGAGTCGCAGTAGGCGGGGGCGGCGGCGTGGCAGTTCCGGCAGTGTCCGCAGGAGTCGAAGCTCAGCACGACGTGGTCTCCGACGCCGAGCGCGATGCCGGGGCCGCCGCCCGTCGCCACCACGACCCCGGATCCCTCGTGGCCGAGGACCGCGGGCAGCGGGCTGCGGCCGGCCGATCGCCGTACCGCGAGGTCGGTACGGCACATCCCGGCTCCCGCGATCTCGACCAGGATCTCGCCGGGGCCGGGCTCCGTACGAAGGGCCACTTCCTCGACCGTGAACGGGTCCTCGTACGAGCGCAGTACGGCCGCCTGGAACCTCCTCGTCACGCCTCCTCCTCCCGCGGGCGGTGGACGACGAACGGCCGGAGGTTGCCGTAGAGGCCCCACGGTCCGCCCGCGACGCCGACGCCGCTGTCCTTGACGCCCGCGAAGGGCTGGGCGAGGGAGAGTTCGGCGTGGTGGTTGATCCAGGCCGTGCCGCATTCGAGCCGGTCGGCCACCGCCTCGGCCCGGTCGAGATCGGTACCCCATACGGAGCCGCCCAGTCCGAAGCCGGTGCCGTTGGCCGCGTCGACGGCTTCGTCGAGGTTGCGGTACGGCAGGACGGGCAGGACCGGTCCGAACTGTTCCTCGGTCACCACCGGGCCGTCGGGCGGGACGTCGGTGAGGATCGTGGGAGCGAAGAAGTAGCCCGCTCCGTCGAGTCGGTGGCCGCCGGCCGCGGCCCGGGCGCCGGCCGCCACGGCCTGCCGCGTGACCTGCTCGACCCGGGCCAGCTGGGGTGCGTTGTTGATCGGACCGATCCGGGTGTCCGGATCGAGTCCGGACCCGACCGCGACGGCCTTCGCGCGCTGGGCGAGGACTTCGACGACCTCGGCGTGGAGCCTGGCGGGGGCGTAGACGCGTTTGACCGCCATGCAGACCTGCCCGCAGTTGCGGAACGCGGCCCAGAACAGCCGGTCCGCGATCCGTTCCACGTCGACGTCGTCCAGGAGGACGGCGGCGTCGTTGCCGCCCAGTTCCAGGGTGACCCGGGCGAGCGAGGCCGACGCGGCCTCGGCGACGGCCCGACCGGTGGGCACCGAGCCGGTGAAGGTGACGTGGCGGATGCCGGGGTGGGCGGCGAGACGGGCACCGAGGGGTTCGCGGCCGGTGACGACGGTCAGGACGTCCTCGGGCAGGACGGTGGCGAGGACGGAGCCGAGCAGCCGGGTGGCGAGCGGGGTGTGAGGGGACGGTTTGAGGACCACGGTGTTGCCGGCCGCGAGCGCGGGGGCGAACTTCGCCGCCGCGAGCTGGAGCGGGAAGTTCCACGGCACGATCGCGGCGACGGGCCCGACGGGTCGCCAGCGGACCTCGCTGTGCACGGGTCGACCGTCGTCGATCCGGCGGGTCCTGGGGGCCAGGTCGGCGAAGTAGCGCAGCCGGGCCGCCGTACGGGCGATTTCGGCGTACGACTCGGCCAGGGGCTTGCCCTGTTCCCGTGTGAGGAGTCGGGCGAGGTCGTCGCCGGCTGCTTCCACGGCGTCGGCAGCGGCGCGCAGGGCGGTGGTGCGGGCTGCGGGGTCGGTGCGCCAGCCGGGCCAGGCCCGCTGGGCCCGGGCGACCACGTCGTCCAGCTCGTCCGGCCGCTGGTCGGGGGCCTCGTCGAAGGCCTTCCCTGTGGCCGGGTCGAGGACGGCGAGGCGTGCGGCACGACGCACGGGGACGCGACCGTCTTCTGGTGTCGGCATCCCGGTGGTCAGTTCACTGCCGAGGTGCCGACGGCGTGCTCTCGGGCCTGCCGGTCCATCTCCGCCCGGAAGGCGGCGACCAGATGCGGCCGGATCCTCCCGGCATTGCGGTCACCGCCCGCGCAGACCGCTCCCCGCACGCCCACGATGTCCGTGCCGATGCGGGTCAGCGGACCGAGATCCGCCTGCTTGACGCTGCCCGCGAGGGCCGCGAGCAGACCGGACGCGTGGGCGCGCCGGACGAACTCGGCGCAGGCGTCGGGCGGGACGTGGTCGAAGAGCCGCGTGCCGTCCTTGATCGCGGTGTCGAGCATGGCCGCGTCGGCACCGGCGCGGGCGGCGATGTCGGGCAGGGAGAGCGGGTTGACGCAGCCGATGCGGTGGGCGTCGGCGTAGCCCGAGGCGACGACGAGCGCTTCGGGGCGGTGGTCCTTCACCGCGCGGACGACCGCCCGCATGACCTCGACGCCCTGCTCGGGAGTCGTGCAGCCGTACAGGCCGACCTTGATGTACGTGGCGCCGGAGACGACCGCGCCGAGCGCGGCTTGCGCCACCGTGCCGGGCTTGTACGGCACGTCCCCCACGGTGGCGGACACCGGCTTGTCCGCCGGCACCGCGTCGCGGATCTCCCGGATGACCCAGGGGAAGTTGGCGCCCAGCGAGCCCTCGTCGGGCTTCTTGACATCGACGATGTCGAGGTGGTCCGCGGCCTTCGCACAGTCGAGGGCTTCCTCTACGCCGTCCGGGGAGATGAGAAGCAACACCATGAGCTCCTTCCGCCCGCATGTCCGCCTGGCCGAGGACAGGGGTGCGGATCACCTGGTTCATGTGCGGTGCGCTCATCCTTTCCGTCGCTCCGTGGGCACCGGTAGGGCGCGCGGAGCTCCCCGGAGGCGCGTGAAGGCACGCGCGTTACGCGATGTGCACCGGGCGTGCACCGGCGTCCGCCGAACCCTGCCACCTGCCCCCGATGCGCACTTGTGCACTCCGGCGCCTCTGTCTGTCCGTGACGTGGGCGGCCTCACCACCGTCTTCGACCCGAGGGCCTCAGGGCCTCACCGTGAACCCGTGCGTCAGGCCAGGAGGCGGAGAGTGGAGTCCCCGGGGATGCCGTCGGCGTCCGTTCCGTCGAAGCCGCAGCGGCGCTGCCAGGCCGCGTAGGCAGCCTTGGTCTTCGTGCCGAAGGAGCCGTCGGCCCAGGGGGCGGTCAGGAGGCCCTCGGCTACCAGGGCGCGTTCCACGGGGAGGACGTCCGCGCGGTGCAGGGCCGAGCCCTGCGGGGCGGTCGGGTCCCTGCGGGCCGCGGCGAGGAGTGCGGCGAAGCGCGGGCCCGGCTTCCAGTAGTCCGTGAACGGTCTGTTCGCGCGGGCCAGGACCTCGACCTGGACGCACACGCGTCCCGTCCGGTTGGTGCGCGTGGAGCCGTCGTTGCGCAGGGCGCGGGCGCTGCGGTCCAGCGGCCCGAACTGCCCCAGGCGGTCGGTCGTGGGGTCGTACAGGAGGTGCGGCTCGGCGTCGATGCTCATGAGGTAGGCGCCGACCGACTCGAAGGCCGCGTCGCCGGCACCGCTCTCGGTGGTGTGCCACACGGCCCGGGGCGGTGCGTCCGGTGTGTCCATCGGTCCGCCGATGGTTCCGTCGCCGAGTCGCTCCGCCCCGGAGATCCAGCTGATGGCCATGATCGGCCCTCCCCCTCTTGTCGGCCCGGAGGGCAGAGGCTGGCGGGAGTGCCGTGCGAACCGCGTGCGAAGCACGTGCGGGGAAGGTGACGTTCACGTGCGCCCGTGCACGCATCTTGCGTTGATCCGACGCTTATGGACTTCTGGAACACTCCGGCCCAACACTTCGGAAACCGGCGCAGCGTCGCGCCGGAGGGGGGAATTCTCGATGGCGGAGGACAAGGGGTGGGACCTGCACGTCCTGGGAGGTCTGGACGTGCGGTGCGCGGGGCGCGACCTGCCCGTGGGAGGAGCGCGGCAGCGGGCGGTACTGGCCATGCTGCTCATGTCCTGGGGAAGATCGGTGCCGTTGGCCGTGCTGGTGGACGCGGTCTGGGAAGGCCGGGAACCGGCCAGCGCCGTCAACACGCTCCAGACCTACGTCTCACGGCTGCGCGCCGTCTTCGCCGCACCGGCCCAGGCTCCGGCGGCCGGGCCCCGGATCCGGGGAGTCCCGGGCGGCTACCGGCTGGAGGTGCAGCCGGATCAGGTCGACGCGCTGCGCTTCGAGCGCCTGCTGACCGCCGGTGGCCACGAACTCGCCGCGGGCCGTGCGCAGTCGGCGCACGAGCTGCTGACGAGGGGCCTCGCGCTGTGGCGGGGACCGGCGTACGGCGATCTGAACGCGCTCACCGCCGTCCAGGCGGAGGCGTGCAGGCTGGAGGACCTGCGGGTCCGGGCCGTCGAGCTGCTCGCGGAGGCGAACCTGACGCTGGGGCGGCCCGAGGCGGCCATCGCCGGTCTCCAGGGGCTCGCCCTGGCGTACCCGCTGCGCGAGGGGGTACTGGCCAGGCTCATGAGCGTGCTCCACCAAGCCGGGCGGCGGGCCGACGCGCTGGCGACCTACCGGGACGCCCGGCAGCGCATGATCCACGAGCTCGGCGTCGAGCCCGGGGCCGAGCTCAGCGGCGTACACCAGCGCATTCTCGGTCGTTAGCCGTCACCCCTCATCCGTCGCATCACATTCTCTGCACGCGTTCTGCACGTTCTCTGCACAGCTGCCGGTCCAGACTCGGCGGGCTCGTCGCCGGGACGCTCCCCGGCGGCCGGCCGGTCACGGACGGGGCCCGCGGGCGCCGCCGGAAGGGGGACATGGGGACATGGGGCTGCCGTTGGTGCTCTGCGGGCCCGTACTGCGCCGGGTCGACGCCGAGTCGGTGACCGTCTGGCTCGCGCTGCGCGAACCGCGCCGGGTGACGTTGACCGTGTACGCGGACGACGACACCGACGGCGCGGGTTCCGGTGAGTTGATGAGCGGCCACCGGGACACCGTGCGGCTGGCCGCGCGCTGCCACGTGGTCGCCGTCACCGCCCGCATGGCGCAGGGTGCCGCCCTGGCCTGGGGCGAGATGTACCGGTACGACGTGCGGTTCGAGACGATGCCCGGGCAGGCGGCCGTACCCTCGCAGACGCTGTACTCGCCCGGCGCGGTGGCCGACACCAAGGAGGCCGCGCGTCACCGCCTCACCTACTGGGGGATTCCGGGCGCCCCCGCGCTCCCCAGCTTCACCACGCCCCCCGACGACCTGAACAAGCTGCGCGTCCTGCACGCCTCCTGCCGGAAGCCGCACGGCGGCGGCGTCGACGGCATGGCCACGATCGACCAGATCCTCACCTCCGACGTCACCTCGCTCGAACGGCGTCCGCAACAGCTCTTCCTGACAGGTGATCAGATATATGCCGACGACGTCGCCGACGCGCTGCTGCACGTCATCGGGGAGACCGCCACGGAGCTCGGCGCCGTCGCCGAGGTGCTGCCGGGCGTGCCTCCGGGCGATCCGCGTCTCGCCCCGGGCAGCCGGCTCCCCCTGATCAAGGGTCCGGCCGGGCTGAACTCCGACGAGGGCCGCAGCCATCTGATGACCTTCGCCGACTTCTGGGCCATGTACCTGCTGGCCTGGTCGGACGTGCTCTGGCCGGAGACCTGGCCCGACTTCGCCACCGCCTGTCCGACCGCCGCCGCCCGGCTGGCCGCGCTGCGCGCCAAGCAGGACCCGACCGGCGCCGAGAAGAAGGAGCTCAAGGAACTCGCCAAGGGCGAGAAGAAGTTCGGGGAGCAGCTGAAGGAGCTGGACTCGTTCCGGCGGACCCTGCCCGACGTCCGCCGGGCGCTGGCCAACATCCCCAGCTTCATGATGATGGACGACCACGAGGTCACCGACGACTGGTACATCATGCGCCGCTGGGTGGACCGGGCGCTGCGCTCGCCCCTCGGCCGCCGCGTGATCCAGAACGGCCTGGCCGCCTACGCGGTCTGCCAGGCCTGGGGCAACACCCCCGAGCGGTTCGACCCCGTGCGGGAGGGCGGGCAGCGCGGTGCCGAGCTGCTCACCGCGCTGTCCACCTGGGACCGCCGGGCCGGGGAGACCGAGGGCTGGCTGCAGAACCGGCTGAGCCTGCCGACGACCCAGCCCCTCGGCGCGGACGGCGTGCCCGCGCGCCACCCCGACGCGATGGACTGGCACTACACGATCGACTGGGCCAAGCACCGGGCGATCGTCCTCGACACCCGCACCTGGCGCGCCTACCCGCCTGGCCCGGACGACCCCGCCGCGCTCCTCTCCCCGCAGGGCCTGCTCCGGCAGATATCCGACCTCCCTGCGAACGCGGAGGAACCGCTCACCTTCCTGATCTCGCCCGCGCCCGTCGTCGGCAACCCGTTCATCGAGGAGTACCTCCAGCCGGTCCTCGCCAAGCTCCCCAAGAAGTCCGCGAACATCTTCACCTCGCCGGACGAGGAGGGTCACTGGGGCCGCCTCTTCGCGGACAGCGAGGCATGGGGCACCAACGAGGACTCCTTCGAGCGCCTGCTGGCCCGGCTGTTCACCCGGGGCAGCCCGTCCGCTCCGTCCCTGCGCCGCCGCCTGATCGTGCTGAGCGGGGACGTCCACTACGGGTTCGCCGCGACCCTGCGGTACGCCGGGACCCGGCCGTACCTCCTCGAACAGGACCAGCAGACCTACGGCGTACTGGTCCAGTTCACCTCCAGCTCCCTGAAGAACGAGGAGCTCAAGACCCTGGCCATGCACCACCAGTTGACCCGCGAGTTCGAGCGGCAGGCGGTGATCCAGGCCGGGGTCCTGCCGACCACGGGCAAGGTCGGCTGGCGCAACGCCACCGGCTCCCTGATGGCGATCGGCACGAACGGCGTCGGCGTGTGGACCGTGAAGGGCTCCCCCTCGGTCGGCAAGGAGAACCTCTCCACGGTGCTCCTGAAGACCCCGGAGTGGCGGTACGGCCTGAAGTTCCTCAGCCACCGGGAGGCCGAGCCGTCCGACGCGCAGGCCTCGCTCCCCCGCCCCCGCCGGCCCGTCCCCGGCAGCCGCACGGACGCGCTGGCCCAGCGGTCCGTCGCGGCCCGCGACCACAGCGCCGGGTACTGGCTCTGGGGCAGCGGCAAGGACGTCGTCGGCGTCACCAACATCGGCGAGATCGAGGTCGACTGGCGCCCCGGCGCCCCCAAGCAGGCCATCCAGCACCTGTGGTGGCGACCGAAGGCCGACAAGCCCGCCGGTCCGCTCACCCGGTACGTGGCCGACCTCGCGTACGCCGGGTTCCAGCCCGACCCGCGCCACCTGGCCCTGCTCCTCGACCGGCTCGGCGGCCCCGTCCCCGCCCTGGACGCCTGGGTGTACGTCCGGCCCGTCGGAGCGCCGCAGCCGGTGCTGCTGCGCACCCGGGAACAGGGGCTGCTTTACGAGGCTCCGCCGCAGTCGGCCGGTTCGCCGGACCCCTGGCGGTACGCGGTCCCCTACCGGCCCGAGCCGGGCCTGACCGCGGAGGTCGCGTACAGCTTCGGCGCCCATCCGCTGCCGCCGGACGTCCTCACCGACGCGTCGCTCTACCAGCTCCGTACGGTGCCGAGCGGGCCGCCCGGCGACGACGAGCCGGTGGGGATCACCCTGCCGGACCGGACGCTGGCGCTCACCGCGCCGGCCGAGCTGTCGGTCTGGCCGCTTCTCTGGGAACCCCCGGCGGCGGACCACGCCACCCGCGGGCTGCCGCAGGGCGCGCAGCTGTGGACCGACCCGGGCGGCGTCGGTGGCGCCCTCACCGTCACCGAGGGCGCCCCGGCCCCGGCAGGGCCCGCACCGGTCCGGCGCGGGCTGCGCGTCGAGGGCACGGCGGGCCCGGGGGCCGTCGAGGTCCGGCTCCAGGTGCGCACCCTCGCGGGCGCGCGGGTGCCGCTCGCGGCGGAGAGCGACGGCTGGGTGCGGGCCGTCCTCGGCACCGACCAGGGCGGCCGTCGCACCTTCCGGGCCGTGCTCCAGCCGGCGGCGGCCGATCCGCCGCTGGGCACCGTACGCGTCTTCGTGGACGCCCCGGGTCTGCCGGTCGCCCGCACGGACGCGTTCACCGTCCAGCTGTGCGGCGTGCAGCTAGACCTGCGGACGGAGCCGCAGAGCGAACCGGCACCGGCCGACGAGCGGATCGTGGTCGACTTCGGCACCTCGCCGCTGGCCGACGCCCGCGCGCTGGCCGGGGAGGCCCGCGCCCGGCGCATGGTGATCCATCCCCTCCAGAACCGGGTGCGCCCCATCGTGGACCTCGGCAACTACGTGCTGCGCCCGCAGATGCCGCTGTGGCTGGGCGAGGTGCAGCTGCTCGGGCTGACGGCGGCGGAGCTCACCGGTCTGCTCCAGCGGCGCTTCTTCCGCGCCCACGGCCTGTCCGGCACCCCGCCGCGCGGCGATCGGCTGCGCCTGGAGTTCTCCTGGCGGCTCACGCTCGGCTGGGACGGCCCCGACATGAACGCCCGTGCGACGCCCGCCGAACTGAACCCGGGGATCCACCACGCGTACCGGTACGACTCCGGGAACGTCTCCTGCGCCGTCGAGCTCTCCTACGGATCCGACGGAGCCCTGCTCGCCCCCGACGGAACCCGCCTGGTGCCCGGTCCGGGCGGCGAGCTGCCCGGGGCGTACCGGCCCGCTCCCGTCCCCGGGCCGCCGCCCAACGTCGACCGGCACCTCCCGGAGGTGCGTCTCGGGCGGCCGCGCGGCTGGGGACGGCAGTCCGGCGCGCCCCGGTATCCGTCGCTGGTCATGGAGTTCGCCCCGCGTGTCGTCGAGGACGGACGGGAGAGCGTGCGGGGCGGGGACGGCGGTCTCGTCGTCGGCGCTCTGACCGTCGACGGGAAGCCGCTGGACGGCGGCGCCAAGTCAGTGGAAGGCGGCGGGGATCCTCCCCTGCTGCGGCTGCCCGACTTCCGGGTGACCGGCACCAACCCGGCCGATCCCCAGGCCGTGGCCGCCCTGGTCGCCGAGCTGGTCGACCGCTACGTGGCGGCGTACGGCGGCGCGACACGGGTGCGGCTGCTGTCGAAGGAGTGCTGGCGGGCCACCGTACTGAAGATCGTCACCGCCGAGAGCGGCCCTCCCGGCACCCAGCACTTCGAGACCCGCGCCTCCCATCGCCTGACGCACGCGGGCGGCGGCTGGTTCTACGGCCGTGAGCAGGGCATGCCCCGGTTCGGCCCGCCGCACAGCTACGGCCTCGGCCAGCTGGACAACTCGCAGCGCGGCGGGGCCACCCCCGACGAGGTGTGGAACTTCCTGGAGAACCTCCGGGGCGTCGTCGAGACGGTGATGGGCGAGAAGGCCACCCGCGCGTACGAGCACCTGGGCGCCGCTCGGTTCCCCGACGACCGGCGGCACCGCGCGATCTACCAGCGGGAGATCGTCCGCCGGTACAACGGCGGCTCCGAGTTCGCCGTCGTGGACGGGGTCTGGCAGATCAGCCCGAGCCTGGCGCCCACGGAGGGCGGCAAGCCGAACCCCCGCCTCGACTATCCCAACCGGGTCCTCGGCACGGTCGTCGAATACGCCAAGCCCTGGCCCATCGCCTTCACCGCGGACTACTTCCCACCCGAGACGGGGACCCCATGACCGACCCCATGCCCGAACCCCAGGGAGACAACGCGCAGGGTCGGCTGCTCGAAGAGCTGACCGCTCTCCTGGCCCCGCTCGACCTCGCCGCCGTCAACCCGGGCCGCCGCAAGGAGCTCCTCGACGAGCTCGGCTGGGACCTGGCCGCGGTCTCCGGCATGCCGGCGGAGGAGTTCACGCAGTGGCTGGCGGCCGTGGCGGAGCTCGTCGGGCGCCTGGCCGAGCTGGCGAAGAACCCGCCGTCGAGCCTGGACGAGCTGAAGACCGCTCTGGAGTCCGCCCGGGGCGCGTTCGACACGGTACGGAACCTGCCCCCGGCGCTGCGGTCGGGTCCGCAGCTGCCGCCGGCCGAGCTGCTCGCGGAGGACCTGGTCACCCATCTGACGGTCCGCTTCCTGGAGACCCGGCACCCGCTCGGCTATCTGGTGCTCGTGCTCCTCGGCGTGGTCACGCCCGCGGCGGACCGCCCCGCCGACCCGCCCTTCCCGGCCCCGCCGCTGCTGCCGGTCCGGCAGCAGCGGTCCCGGCCGCGCCTCGACCTGAAGCGGCTGTCCGATCTGGTCTCCGACCCGGTGGGCACCCTGGCCGCGCTCTACTTCCCGGCCGGATTCGACTCGGCCGCCTCCGTGCGCGCGGGCACGGACCTGCTCTTCCCGAGGCTGAAGGCCCTGCTCGACCACCTCGGTCTGCCCGCGCTGTACGGGCTGCCGCCGGGCGCCGGTCCCGATCTCGGGGAGATCGGTGCCGAGCTGGCCGCGGGCATGCTGACGCTGGGCCGGAGCACGCTGGTCGACGGGGTCGAGGTCCGCGCCGGTGCGACGATCGGCCTGGACTCCGCCGAGGAGGGCGGTCTCGGTCTGCTCGTCGTGCCCTCGGCGGCGGTGTCGCGGGAGTTCGACGCCGGAGGATGGCAGATCACCTTCCTGGCCGAGGCGGGCGAGCTGCCCTTCGCCCTCGGCCCGAGCGGCCTGACGCTCCCCGAGGGGGTCCACGGTGCCGTGTCGGCCTCCGTCACCGCGGAGCGTCCGGGGACGAAGGGCCGTCCCGCCGTGCTGCTCGGCAGCGTCTCGGGGACGCGCCTGGAGATCGGCGGCATACGGCTGAGTGCCGGTTTCCGGTTCGATTCCGACGGCGAGGACGACGACGTCGCGCTCTCCGTCGACTTCGACGACGCCGTCCTGGTCGTCGTCCCCGGCGACGACGCCGGTCCCCTCCAGTACCTCTTCCCCGAAGAAGGGCTGCGCGTCGAGGCGGACCTCGGCCTGGGATGGTCGCTGCGGCAGGGCCTGACCCTGCGCGGCGGCGCGGGCCTGGACGTGCCCCTGCCCGCCCACCTCTCGCTGCCCGGCCTGGACGTCGACGGCGTCCACATCTCCCTCACGGCCGGTGCGGAAGGGCTCGCCCTGTCCGTCACCGCCGGGGCCGTGCTCCGCCTCGGTCCGGTCACCGCCGCCGCCGACCGCATCGGCATCACCGCCCGCCTCGGCTTCCCCGAGGGCGGCGGCAACATCGGCCCCGCCGACGCCGACCTCGTCTTCCAGCGGCCGGCCGGCCTCGGGCTGGCCGTCCGCTCGGGACCGCTGACCGGCGGCGGCTACCTCTTCGCCGACCACGAGCGCCACCAGTACGCCGGTGTCCTGGAGCTCCGCTTCCAGGCCATCGCCGTCAAGGCGGTCGGGCTGCTCAGCTCCACCCCGTACGGCTTCTCGCTCCTGGTGATCGTCTCGGCCGAGTTCCCCCCGCTCCAGATCGGCTTCGGCTTCACCCTCAACGGGGTCGGCGGACTCCTCGGCATCAACCGGTCCGCCGATCTCGAAGCCCTGCGGTCGGGGGTCCGCTCGGGCGGCCTGGACGCCATCCTCTTCCCGCCCGACCCGGTGGGACGGGCGGCCGAGATCGTCTCGACCGTCGACAAGGCCTTCCCGGCGGCCGAGGGCCGCTACGTCTTCGGCCCGATGGCCCGGCTCGGCTGGGGCAGCCCCACCCTCCTCACCCTCGACCTGGCCCTCATCCTCGAACTGCCCAGTCCCGTCCGGCTGCTGGTCCTGGGCCGGCTGAGGATGGCCCTGCCCGACGAGCAGCACGCCGTGGTGCGGATCAACATGGACGTGCTCGGCGTGGTCGACTTCGACCGGCGCGAGGCGTCCGTCGACGCCAGCCTGTTCGACTCGCAGGTGGCGGGCTTCGCGCTCACCGGGGACATGGCCATGCGCGCCTCGTGGGGGTCGAGCCCCTCGTTCGCGCTCGCCGCCGGCGGCTTCAACCCGCGCTTCCAGCCGCCTCCCGGATTCCCCGCCCTCAAGCGCATGACCATCGCCCTCGCGAGCGGCGACAATCCGCGCATCCGACTGGAGTCGTATCTCGCCCTCACCTCCAACACCGTGCAGTTCGGCGGGCGGATGGAGGTCCATGCCAAGGTCTCCAAGTTCAGCATCTCCGGCATGCTCTCGCTCGACGCGCTGGTCTGCTTCGACCCCTTCGGCTTCACCGTCGACATCGGCGCGATGGTCGACGTCCGGGCCGGCGGCACCTCGCTGCTCGCCGTGATGCTCTCCCTCACGATCACCGGGCCGCGCCCCTGGCGGGTCACCGGCCATGCCAAGTTCACGATCCTCTTCGTCAAGGTCACGATCCCGGTCCGGCTCACCGTCGGCGACGCGCGGCCGTTGCCGCCGCCTCCCTCGGTGGGGGTCTCCGCCCTGCTGGCCGAGGCCTTCGCCGATCCGCGCAACTGGAGCGCCCAGCTGCCCTCCGAAGGGGCCGAGGCGGTCACCCTGCGCCGGATCGAGCCGAAGGCGGGCGAGGTCCTCGCCCACCCGCTGGGCACCGTGACCGTCACCCAGAAGACCGCCCCGCTCGGCGTGCGCGTCGACCGCTTCGGCAACGCACCGGCCTCGGACCCCGGTGTCCACCGGGCCGTGGTCTCCCTCGGCGGCGCCGCCACCGCCGCGCCCGAGACCGTCACGGAGCTGTTCGCCCTCGGGCAGTTCCAGGAGATGACCGAGGAGCAGAAGCTCGCCGCCGCCTCCTTCACCCGGCTCCCGGCCGGCTACCGGTTCGGCGGCACCGCCCGCCGGTTCGACACGGAGGCGCCCGCCGCCTACGTGCCCGCGTACGAGGAACTCCTCGTCGACGACGTGCGCCGCCCGGCCGCCCGCTCGGCCGCCGCGGCCCCGCTCACCGGCCCCGAACTCGGCCTCCTCGCCCGTACCGGCTCCGCCGGGCGGGCCCCGATCCGCTCCGCGGGCGCCGCCGGCTACCGGCCGCGCACCGCCCGGCCCCTCATCACCCTGGTGGACGCATGACAGCCCGACTCACCTTCCTGGCCTGGGTCCGCGAAGGACTGGCCGCGCAGACCACCACGGCGGACCCGCTGTCCGGACCGCTGCCCGGGAACGCCACCGTGCGCGCCCAGGTGCGGGTCGACGAGCAGCCGGGGACCGGGATCGACCTGCGTCTGTACGGCCCCGGGGCCGTCACCGGCATCGACCGCCGGCAGGTGATCCGCAGCGAGCCCCCGGAGGGCACCAGCCGTTTCGAGCCCAACCACCTCGTGTGCGTCGAGTTCGACGCCCCCGGCCTGCCCTGGGAGTTCACCCCGGCCGCGCCCGACGCCCAAGGCCGGCTGCGGCCCTGGCTGGTGCTCGTCGTCGTCCCCGCCGACCGTGCCGTCCTGTCCCCGGGGAGCCCTCTGCCCACGGTCGACATCAAGGACGCCGACCTGCCGGATCCGGCCGAGTCCTGGGCCTGGGCGCACGCCCAGGTGGCGACCGTCGGCGAGGAGTCCGTCGCGGACGCGCTCGCCGGCCTTCCCGAACGGACCCTGTCCCGGCTGGTGTGTCCGACCCGGCTGCGGCCCGGCACCCGCTATCTCGCCGCCGTGGTCCCGGCCTTCGACGCCGGTGCGCGGGCCGGCCTCGGCACCGTACAGACCGATGAGAGCGCACCTCTGCGCCCGGCGTGGGAGAGCGGGGCCCGGCACGCCTACCTGCCGGTCTATCACCACTGGGAGTTCGTCACCGGCCCGGAGGGCGACTTCGAGGCGCTGGCCCGCCGGATCCGGCCCGCCGGACTGCCGGAGGCGAGCACGCTCGGCCCCCTGGAGCTCGGCCCCGAGGGAGTCCCCGGACTGCCGGACGCGACACCGACCGTCAGCCTGTCCCGGGGCGGCGCCCTGCGCCCGCCGGGCAGCACCCCGACGCCCTGGCCCGAACTCTCCCTCCAGGCGTACGAGCAGCTGATCACCCGGCTGACCGGGCATCCGGCCGACCGGCTCGGTCCGCCCCTGTACGGCGCGGTGCAGGCCGCCGCCGACACCGTGGAGCAGGCTCCCTCGTGGGTGCGCGAACTCGCCCTGGATCCGCGCCACCGCGTGGCCGCCGCCCTCGGCGCCCAGGTCGTCCGCGACCAGCAGGAGGAGCTGATGTCGGCGGCCTGGGAGCAGGCGGCCGACGCGCAGCGGGCCAACCAGGCCCTGCGGCAGACCCAGTTGGCGAGGGAGCTGAGCCTGTCCCAGTACAAGCGCAGGTTCGCCGGGCAGCCCTCGGGGGCGCGGGCGGGAGCCGCCGCGAGCGCCGCCACCGGGGTCACGCGGCTGCTCCAGCTCAGCGGTCCCGTCCTCGACCGGGTCGATCTGCCCGGCGGCCAGGGCAGCGCCGCGGACGCCTGGAAGGACAACAGCACCGTCGGGGCCACCCTGTCGACGCCGTTCCGGCGCGCCACCCGCACGACCGGGCCGCTCGGTCGGCGCCTCGGCGGGGCGCAGGCGGCCGTCGCCGAGGCGGTGGCCTCGGGTGCCGCCACGGCGACCCCGCCGCTCGCCCCGCCCGACGGCACCGTGCGCTTCGACGACGTGGCGGGGTCCCGGGTCCGGCTCGACCTCGTGGGCCCCGACGGCCTCGGCAGGGCCCCTCGCTGGTGGGACCCGGTCCAGCCGCACGCCGCGGCGGTGGCGGAGACGGAAACGGCGGCGGAGGCCCGGCCCGAGGCTGCGGAAGCCGCGGAAGCCGCGCCCGTGCGGTCCTTCGCCATCCCCGTCCCGACCGCGACCCCGATGAACGCCCGCGTCTTCGACGACAACACGCTGTTCGTCGGCGGCCAGGACCGCAAGCTGTACGCGCTGGCGTACGACGGCGCGGAATGGCGCTGGCAGCACCACTGGGACGACGCAGGCGGGCGCGCGTACGCGCCGCTCGGCCGGGTGACCCGCACCTCGTCGATGATGCTCTACGACGCCTACGGCATCACCGAGCGGCGCTGGAACGGCGACCAGTGGGCGTGGCTCACCAAGGCGAGCGGCCGGATGACCTCCCTGAGCGGCAGCCTCGTGATGCGCCAGGGCCGTTCGGTCATCGGCTGGGTGTGGACGGGCATGTCCGGGAACCTGTTCGGCGAGGCCCGGCGGACCCTGCGTTCCTGGGAGTGGACCACCCAGTCCCCGGGCAGCCGGCTGTACTACTTCTCCGGCGGGTTCGGTGCGCCGCAGCGGAACGAGACCCGGTGCTGGGTGCTGGGCGGCACGGACCAGACCACCGCGCTGTGGCAGTTCGACTGGGTGTACCGGCGCGGCGGCGGGTCGCGCTGGGAGTGGCAGGAGCACGGCGCGCCGCCGAACGCCCAGGTCCAGGACCTCGGCCCGTCCGTGGACGACAACAAGCTGTTCCTGACCACCCGCGACGGCCGGCTCTTCGAGCGGTACTACACCAACTGGACGTGGTACTGGGTGGATCACGGCACCCCGCCCGGCACGACCTGCCGGAGCATCCTCGGCGGCGCGTCCGGCACCCCGGACGTCTTCGTCTCCGGCGCCAACGGGCGGCTCTACCAGCGCACCTGGACCGGCGGCTCGTGGCAGTGGCGCGAGCCCGGTCTGCCGCCGGGGCACGGCGCGGTGCGGCCGATCGCCTGGATGCCGTCCCGGCGCACCGTCTTCGTCGCCACCGCCGACTCCCCGTACGGCGAGCGCCTGTGGTCGGCCTCCGAGTCGAACGGCGTGTGGACCTGGGTGGCCAACCACGGGTCCCCCTCCGACCAGCGGGGCAAGGGCGGCTACCGGGACGAGCCCGTCGCGCGACCGGAGTGGAAGCTCCCGCTCGGATTCATGTCGGACCTGGTCGTGGCCGGGATCGGCAATCCGCAGGGCGAGAACGCGATCCACCACCGGGTCGGCCGCGACCTGGGGTTCGAGGGAGAGGTACGCGGGGGCTGGGCGCCGCGCCAGACCAAGCCGGGCTGGACCGGCGGCGAGAGCCAGGGCCTCGGCATCGCCGTGGGCCAGGTCACCGCCACGGGCCGGCCCGACCTGGTGGCCGCGTGGATCGACAATCCCACGGGCCCCAACCGGCTGTACTACCAGGTCGGTCGTGACCTGGACCGCGACGGCGCGGTCACCGGCGGCTGGAGCGAGACCCGCAGCGCACCGGTCCCGGTGAACGACGCCGTGTACGGGGCGGACGCCGCCCTCGCCGACCTCGACGGGGACGGCCGGCCCGAGCTGATCGTGGCCTACGCGACCCCCAAGGCCCTCTACTACCGCATCGGCTGGGGCCTGGACACCGACGGCAAGGTCACCCGCGGCTGGAGCGACTCCCTCCGCGTCCCCTGGAGCGGCGGCCCCGTCACCGCCGTCGGCATGGCCCTCGCCGACACGAACGACGACGGGCTGCCCGACCTCGTGGTGGCCATCGCCCGGTCCGACGGCGCCACCTCCCGCGTCCAGTACACGGTCGGACGCCGGATCAACGCGCGCGGTCTGCCCGCGGGCGGCTGGACCTCCTGGCGGTCGGTCGGCGGTGGCCCCGTGCCGCCCGGACTGTGCGGGCTCGGGCTCGCGGTCACCGACATCACCGGGTCCCGGTACGCCGACCTGATCGTGCTCCACCTGCACGACATGCCGGGGGAAGCCCCCAACCAGGCTTGGTTCCGGCTCGGCGAGGACTTCGACCGGATCGGCGGCGGCGGGCGGCAGTGGACCGAGTCGCGGCCCGTGCCGGAGTGGCCGGATCCGTACAACCAGGGCACGGCCGTGGCCGTCGCCGACCTGGACCCGGCGCTCACCGACCGCCGCAAGGGCATGGGCAACGCCTTCATCGAGGCCGCCGTCCGCCACCAGAAGCGCGTGCTCGCCGCGATGGACCTGACCCAGGGCGAGCGGCCCAAGCCCGTGGACCGGCTTCCGGACGTGGCCCGGCAGGTCCGGGGCGGGCTCGACCCGACCGACGCCATCACCTCGTCGCTGGCCGCCCGGCTCTCCGTACCGCTCGCACCGCCCGCGGCCGTCCTCGCGGCCGCCGCGGCGCCCGACCCGCTGCGGCAGCTGTCCGTCACGCCCCGCTTCGACCGGCCCATGTACGAGGCCCTGCGGGACCTCGGGCAGGAGCTGCTGCTGCCCGGCGTCTCGGCGGTCCCGCCGGACTCGGCGGTGCTCCTGGAGCCGGACCCCGCCTTCATCGAGGCGTTCCTGACCGGCCTGAACCACGAGATGAGCCGCGAGCTGCTGTGGCGCCGCTATCCGACCGATCCGCGCGCCACCTTCTTCCACCGGTTCTGGGACAACCACGAGGTGCCGGGCGCGGCACCGGACATCGGGCCGCTCGCCGACTGGTCCCCGACCGGGCCGCTGGGCAGCCACGGCACGTACGGCTCCGACTGCCTGGTCCTGGTGCTGCGCGGCGAGCTGCTGCGCCGCTACCCGGGCACCTCCGTGCACCTGCGGCGGGCGATCTGGGAGCAGGGGACCGGGCGGCGCGTGCCGGGGACCGAGACCCGGCCGCCCCGGTTCTCCGGCCGGATGGAGCCGGACCTGTGGTTCTTCGGCCTGCCGGTGCGGGAGGCCGACGCCCGCGGCGGCGGGGAGGACCCCGGCTGGTACGTCGTCCTGGAACAGCCCCCCACCGACCTCCGGTTCGGGCTCGACGACCCCGCGGGCCCCGGTGGCGCGCCGACGTCCTGGGCCGACCTGCACTGGGGGAACCTGGCGCCCGACGCGGCCGCCGCCGAGCGGCTGCGGCACGTCCCGGCCACCTCGGTGCTGTCCACCCTGCGCCTCGACGGCCTCGAATGGGGGCGCAACAGCGCCCACTTGGCCCGCATTCTGCTGCGGCGGCCCTTCCGGGTGATCCGGCACGCCTCCGCCCTGCTGCCCCAGCGACCCGCCGCACTCCGTGAGGACCCGCGATGACCCCCGCACCCGATGTGACCTGGCCGCTGCCGGCCCAGTGGCCGCTGGCGCTGCTGCCGGTCCGTCTCGAGACCCGCTTCACCGACACCCACCTGCTGGTCCGGGTGCTGCCCGACACCGTCCACGTGGACGGCCACGAGCCGCGCCTCACGTCCGAGGAGCGGTCCTGGGGCGGCGACTACTGGGACGCGCCGGGCGCCGAACCGTGGCGGCTGCTGTGCGAACTCGCCGGTGCGGAGCGGGCCGTCTGGATCGCCCGGGTCACCGAGCCCTACCTCGACGGCACCACCTGGAAGCGGCCCGTGCCCGCTCCCAAGGACCTCGACGAGGACTGGACCCGGCCCGCGCTCGCCCGGGCCCTGCCCACCCGCTGGTACGCCACCGCCCGCCGGGGTGCCGAGACCGCCTACGGCAGGTCGTCGGAGCGCACCGCCACCCCGCAGGTCGGACCCGACCCGCGCCTCGACCTGGCCGGAGCCGCGCCGGAGGCGCCGCCGACGGGCCCCGGCCTGCGCTGGCTGACCGACTTCGACGCCGCCGTCGACGCCGGCATGGCGCTGCGCGTGGAGCTCTCCCCCGCGATGCGCAGGGACGGGGCCGTCGACCAGCTGGTCGTGTACGGCGTGGACGAGCGGTCCGACGCCGACGCGGGAGCCCGCACCCTCGGCAGGCTGTTCGACGCCCACTTCCACTCCCACGGCCTCGGCTTCGTTCCGCCCGGCACCCCCACCAACAACACGCCCGACGCCCGTTCCGGCTACGACCCGCGCGACCCGGCCGCCGTCGCCGACCTGCGGGTGCGGGGCGCCGAGGACGCCGAACCGGCGGACCTCGACAGCAACGCCCGGGCCACGGCCCTGGCGCTGGGCGTGCGGCTGCGCGCGCAGGCCGGCGACGACCTGCACGACGCCCGGGGCGGGGCACCCTCGGCCTCGCCCACCGCGCTCGCCCGGGCCCGGCACGCCGTCGAGCCGCAGGCGGCCGACGGCCGGCACATGAACACCGCCACCTGGTCGGCGAGCTGGGGCTACTACCTCAGCCAGCTCCTGAACGGCGTCCTTGACGAGGACGACCTCGCCTTCACCCGCCGCCACTTCGTCGACCACGTCCGCGCCGCCGGACCGCTGCCCGCGCTGCGCGTCGGCGACCAGCCGTACGGAGTGCTCCCCGTCCTCGCCTCGCGCCGCCCCTGGGGCGCGCCCGGCCGGCAGCGGAAGCTGTGGGAGGTCCTCGACCACCTGCGCACGGCCCACTGGCGGCCGCAGTCGGAGGAACCGGAGGCCGTGCCCCGGATCAGGCGGGACGATCCTGACCCGGACCAGACGATGCTGCGTATCTTCGCCATGGAGCCGGTGACCGCCGAATGGCGGGCCCGTTCGATGCTCGGCCTGGAGTACGTCACGCACCTGTGGCGGTTCGGGAGCCTGCGGATGCGCGGCGGCTGGCGGGCCGACGACGCCTTCCTGCACGACGGGGTGCTGGCCGCCCTCGGCATCCGTACCGAACCCCGGGTCTCCCGGGCCACGTTCGCCGACGAGGCGCACCTGGTGACCGGCCCGTACGCCGCCGGGACCGGCGTCCTCGAAGCCCTCCTGGAGCGGGACTACGACTGGAACGAGCTGCGCTGGTGGATCGAGGACGACCCGGCCGGCGCCCCACTGGTGGCGATGGTCCTCAACCAGGCCGCGCTCGGCGAGTGGGTCACCGCCGCCCGCCGCTGGCAGCGGCTGCACGCGCCCCTGCCCTCGTACCTGGAGCCGGAGCTGATCGACGTCCGGCCCAACACCTACGGCCGCCCCGAGCTGGAGAGCTGGCCGTTCACCCGGCAGCTGACCCGGACGGTGACGGTGGGCGGCAGCACCCGGACGGTCGACGCGCACCTGCGGGCGCTGCCCGCCACCGACCCCTCGGTGCGTGACGTGCACGAGTTCCGTGCCGCCGTCACCCACTTCACCCGGCGGCCGCCGCAGACGGCGCTGCGGCAGTTCGCCGGTTCCCTCGACCTCGCCTCGCACCGCCTGGACGCCTGGTTCACCTCGCTGGCCACCCAGCGCCTGTCCGAGCTGCGGGCCGTCCGGCCCTCCGGGGTCCTCCTCGGCGGCTACGGCTGGCTCCAGGACATCCGGCGCACCCAGCCGGTGATCGTGCCCGGCACGGACCCCACGAAGCCCGGCTACCGGCCGGTGCCCGGCGAGGAGGGCCTCCTGTACGAGGGGGCCGCGGACGCGGGTCACGTCCACGCGCCGTCCACGGCGCAGGCGGTCACCGCGGCGGTGCTGCGCAACGGCTACCGCAGCCACCCGCGCGGCCAGGGCGCCAATCCCCTCGCGGTGGACCTGAGCGCCGACCGCATCCGGCAGGCCGAGTGGCTCCTCGACGGCGTCCGGCAGGGCCAGCCCCTCGGGGCCCTGCTCGGCTACCGCTTCGAGCGCCGCCTCCAGGAACACCCGCTCCGCCCGGGCCTTGAGGGGTGCCTCACCGCACTGCGCCGGCAGGCCCCCGTCACCACCACCGGACACACTCCGGACGAGGGCGCCCGCGAGGTCGTCTCCCCGCACGGGGTGGTGGACGGCCTCGTCCTGCACCACAAGTACGCGGCGGGCACCCTCGTGCTGCCCACGCTGCCCACGGCCGAGCGCGAGGCCCTCACCGGGCTGCTCTACTCGCTCGGCGAACTGATCGACGCCGTCTCCGACGCCCTGCTCGCCGAGAGCGTCCACCACGCCGTCCAGGGCAGTCCCCTGCGCGCCGGTGCCACCGTGGACGCGCTGTCGCGGGGGACCGTGCCCCCGCCCGAGCTGGAGTTCGCGCGCACTCCGCGCACCGGGACGGCCCTCACCCACCGGGTGGCGCTGCTCGGCAACGCGTGGGCGCCGGCCGCCGAGGAGTGGCCGGTCACCGACCGGCAGCTGCGGGCGGCGGCCGAGCCCGCCCTCGACGGCATCGTCGGCGGGCTCCTTCCCCGACCGGCCGAGGTCCACTGCGAAGTCCGCTGGGAGGACGGCACGCTGCGCACCGTCGACCTCACCGCTCTGCGCTGCTCGCCGCTGGACTACCTGGCCCTCGCCGACCGGCCCGAGGAGCTGTACCTGCGGGTCCTGGGCAGCGTCGCACCCCGGGACGGGCGGCGCCCCGTGGAGGTGACCGGCACCGTCGAGCGCCCGGACGGGGCGGTGTCCCTGGCCGAGTTCGTCGAGTGCCTGGGCGCCGTCCGCTCCCTGGTCGGCGGTGCCCGCGCGCTCGGCCCGGCCGATCTGCGGGTCGCCGGCACGGAGGAGGCCGCCGGTTTCGACGCATCCGACCTGGAGCGCCGGGCGGACGCCGCGTCCGCCGCGCTCGCCGACGTCGAGAGCGCCCTGAACGGCGACCCGGATCTCGCGGTGGAGTTGGACCGGGCCGCGAACCTGGGGGTGATCGGCGCCTACTGCCCGCCGGACGCAGACGCGGACCGGCTCACGACCGCGGTCACGACCGTCCTGGCGGAGCTTGCCCGGCGCCGCCATGCACTCGCCGCGCTCGCCGAGGGCTTCGACCGGACAGCCGCCACGCCGGCCGCCCGCGTCGAGCACGACACGGCGCGGCTGACCGCCGTGTTCGGCCCCGGCACGCGCGTGCTGCCCCGCTTCCTGGCCGGCTCCCCCGATACCCTGCGGACCGCCCTCGCGGGGAGCACGGCCACGCAGGGCGGCGACCCGCACGCGGTGCGGACCTGGCTCACCCGGGCCGCCCGTGTCCGCCCCGGACTCGACCGGTACGAACAGGCCGTCGGTTACGCCGACGCGCTGCGCGGAACCCCGAGGAAGGCTCCGCTGGTGGCGCAGCTCCCGTACACCCCGGGCGAGCGCTGGGTGGGGCTCCCGGGCGACGGCACCGGGGCGAAGCCACGCACCGGCCTCGTCCTCGACACCGCGCCCGGACTCGACACCGCCCGCCCGTTGTGCGGCCTCGCGATCGACGAGTGGACGGAGGTGCTGCCGAACGCCGAGGAGACCACCGCCATCGCCTACCACGCAGAGACCCCCGGCCAGTCGGCCCCTCAGGCGATCCTCCTTGCGGTCGCCCCGGCCGGAACCCCGCAGTGGGGCTCCACCCTCCTTGAGGAGACCCTGCTCGACACCCTGGACCTCGCCCGCGTCCGCGCCGTGGACATCGAGGCGCTCAGCGGCGTCGGGCAGTTCCTGCCCGCGCTGTCCTTCCCCCTCAACCGTGACGGCGAGACCGCCTCCACCGACTTCTCCCGCCTGGGCGTACGAGACTGACCGAAGGACGGATACCACCCATGCCCTCCATCACCTCCTGGACCCGTCTGGAGCCACGGGCCCGGCTCGACGCCCTCGACGGGGGCCTCCAGGCCCAGGTGCACGACCCGCTGTGGCTGCTGGCCCGGCAGTGGCAGCTCGGCGAGTTCACCGGCGAGGACACCGGCAGCCCCGTCTCGGTGCGGCTGCGGGCGAAGGTCGCGCCGCTGACCACCTGCCGGCCGCCGGGCGGCGAGCCGGAACCGTACCGGCCGGACCGTCCGCTGGAGGCGGCGGTCGAGGCCGAGGACGGCGGCGGGCTGTCGGGGCTGCGGGCGGCCGTGGACAGCGGCCGGCACTGGCTGCGGCTGCTCGCCACCGAGCCCAACCTCGCCCCGTACGCCGGGGCCTTCCTCACCCACTGCCCGCTCACCGCGCGGGGCGGCGACCTCGACCCGGACACCGGCCGCTGGCTGGCCCTGCACCACCGCCGGGCGCCCGACGGCGAGCTCCTGGCCCCCGTCCTCACCGCCCTGGCCCGGGGCACGGTCCCGGACTGGCTGGAGGCCCCGGCGGACCAGGTGCCCGCACTGGCCCGGCTCGCCTCGTCCTGGCTCGCCCATGTCGCGACGTGCTGGCCCGAGGGCGAGGCGGCGGAGTACTGGCGTCCGGAACGGATGGAGTACCGCTTCACCCTCACCGCCCCGGGAGCCGAACTCACCGCGCCCGAGTACGACGGCGCCCGCCTCGACTGGTACTCCTTCGACCTGGACCCGGCTCCCGGCGAGGGCAGCGAGGTCGTCGCCACCTCGCTGCCCGCCCCGGCGTCGTTCGCCGGTGCCCCGGCGCCCCGCTGGTGGGAGTTCGAGGACGCGCGGGTCGACCTCGGGTCGCTGACGGCCGAGCGCCGCGACCTGGCCCGCCTGCTGCTCGTCGAGTACGCCGTGGTCTACGGCAACGACTGGTACCTGATGCCGCTGCGGACCCCGGTCGGCTCCGTCGTCCACGTCGACTCCCTGGTGGTGACGGACAGCTTCGGGCGCCGCACCCTGGTGCGGGCGGCCGGAGACCTCCAGGGCGACGGCCAGGACTGGAGCCTGTTCCGCCACAGCGGCTCGGACGGCGGGCGGGCCGACCGGATGCTGATCTCGCCGACGCTGCCCGTCTCCCTCCAGGGCGAACCGCTGGAGGTGGTGCGCCTCTTCCGGGACGAGGGCGCGAACCTGGCGTGGGCGCTGGAGGAGTCGGTCGAGGGCGCCGCGGGCCGCCCGGTCCACCGGGCGCAGGAGCCTGCCCCCGTCCCCGCGCCCGTCCCCGGCCGCTACCGGCTCGCCTCCTCGGTCCCCGCCCACTGGTTCCCCCTCATCCCCCAGGCGCCCCGGGGCGGCGGCCACCACCTGCGCCGGGGCACCATGCCCTCCCCCACAGGCGGCCCCGACCCCCTGCCGCGGGGCACCCTGCTCACCCCGGGCGCCGACCTGCTGCTGCACGAGGAGGAGGTCCCCCGAGACGGGGCGGAGATCACCCGCGCCTGGCAGTACGCCCGTTGGTCCGACGGCTCGACCCACACCTGGATCGGCCGCCGCAAGCGCCCGGGCTTCGGCGAGGGCAGCAGTGGACTGGTGTTCGACACGGTGGACTGACGCGACGCCGCCTCCCGTCCGCCGCACGAAGGGCGACGCCTGCGAGACGGCTCTCACAACGGGCTCACCGCGGTCCGACACCCCGCCATCGGCTCACCGAACCGTCATTCTTGCCGTCCGCGGGCCTGACGCAGCAGGAAGGACGCTCTTGGCATTCGATGACACCGTCCGTGACCTTCCCGTTCCTACGAGTCAGTGACGCATCACGCGGTTGCGCCCTCGCGAGCCGGCAGGCGTGCTCCGTCACACGCGGAGCCCGCTCGTCACGTCGCTGAGCGGGCCCCTCGCGGATACTCTGGGATTCATGATCGAGTCCGGACAGCCGCGGCTCCGTCGGAGCTACGGCTACGGCTGGCTCGTGCGGCTGTCGCCGGTGATTCTGACCGTCGTGATCGCCAGCCTGGCCTACGCCACTCCGCCGGAGATGGCCTTCAGCCGCCTCCTGCCCGCGGCGCCGGCTCTGGCCGCCTCCATGTGGCCGGTGCTCCCGACCGTCCTCCTCGGGACCGTCTGCCTCCTTCTGATGATCGGCCTCAGCCTCGTCTTCCCCGACCTCGGGACGTGGTGGACGTGCGGGGGAATCATCGCGGTCACCGTGGCCGCCGCGTACGGAAGCCATGTCCGGCTTCAAAGGGAGCGCACGCTCTTTCAGGTACGGCTCGTCGCCGACGCGGCCCAGCAGGTGGTGCTGCGGCCCCTGCCGCACCGTTTCCGGAACGTCGAGATCGAATCGCTGTACCTGGCAGCCGCAGCAGAGGCCCGCATCGGCGGGGACTTCTACGAGGTCGTCGACTCTGCGTACGGGGTACGGCTGCTCATCGGCGACGTGCGGGGCAAGGGCCTGCCGGCAGTGGGAGCGGCCGCGGCGATCGTCAACGCCTTCCGGGAGGCGGCACACGACGAGGCCTCCATGGCCGACGTCGCCCGCAGGCTCGATGCCGGCTGTGCCCGGCACAACGCCGCCCATCCACCCGAGGCACCGATGGAACGCTTCGCCACCGCGCTGCTCGTCGAGATCCCGCATCAAGGCAGCCACATCACCATCGTCAACTGCGGACACCCCCCGCCCTTGATCCACAGCCTCAAGAACGTGCGCATCCTCGAGCCGTCCGCCCCCTCGCCCCTCCTCAGCCTCGCGGAACTGCTCGGCGACCACTACCACGCGGACGCCTTCGACTTCGCCCCCGGCGAACTCCTCCTCCTCTATACGGACGGGATCGCCGAAACCCGCGCCCGGGACGGCGAGTTCTTCCCGTTGACAGCATGGATGCGCCGACAGCCCCCCACACCTCCCCGTGATCTGCTCACGGCCCTGCACCACGACCTCCTCCGTCACAGCAAAGGCAGCCTCGACGACGACATCGCCGCCTTGGCCGTACGCCTGCACACTCCCTGAGCCGTGCCCGTGGGCGAGGTGCCGCCCCACGAGCGGCGGGCGGCGGGTGGCCGTCAAGGCACGGGCAAGGCCTGTTCCGCCCAGATCGTCTTACCTGTCGGCAGGTAACGCGTACCCCAGTGGTCGGTGAGCTGGGCGACCATGAACAGTCCGCGTCCGCCTTCCTCGTCGTTGCCGGCGTAACGGGCATGCGGTGAGGTGTGCTGCGAGTCGGAGACCTCACAGATGAGAGAACGGTCCCGGATCAAGCGCAGACCGATCGGGCCGGAGGCGTGACGGATCGCGTTGGTGACCAGTTCACTGACCACCAGTTCCGTGGTGAAGGCCAGATCGTCCAGTCCCCACCGCGCAAGCTGTTCCGCGGCCATCGAACGTGCGCGGGCGACGAGCGCGGGGTCCGAGGGCAACTCCCAGGCCGCCACCTGGCGTGCGTCCAGCGCACGGGTGCGCACGACGAGGAGCGTCGCGTCGTCCCGCACCTGGTCCGACGCCAGCTCCGCGACGATCCGGGCGCACAACAGGTCGGACGACGATCCTCGCTGCTCCCCGAGCACAGCCGCCAAGCGGCGCAACCCCACGTCGACGCCCTGCCCCCGGGCCTCCACGAGGCCGTCGGTGAACAGGACGACCAGGCTTCCCTCGGCGAGCGCCACTTCCGCGCCCTCGTACGGAAGCCGCCCCACGCCCAGAGGAGCCCCCGGTGGCAGGTGAAGGAAGCTGACGGGGCCGTGCGGCTGCACCACAGCCGGCGGCAGGTGTCCCGCCGCCGCCCAGGTGCTCGTCCGGGAAGCCGGATCGTAGATCCCGTAGACGCACGTCGCTCCGACGGCGCCACTGCCGTCCGAGCCTTTCACGTTCTGGTCCGACGCGTCCTTGCCGACCTGATCGTTCAGCCGGGCAAGGAGCTCGTCGGGCGCGAGGTCCAGTTCGGCCAGGGTGTGCACCATCGCGCGCAGGCGCCCCATGGTGGCAGCGGCTCCCAGCCCGTGGCCGACGACGTCCCCCACCACGAGTCCGACACGTGCGCCGGACAGCGGAATGACGTCGAACCAGTCGCCGCCGGCACCGAGGTGGCTGTCGGCGGGCAGATAGCGACTCGCCGCCTCGACCGCGCTCAGCTCGGGCAGCGATCGTGGCAGCAGACTGCGCTGGAGCATGAACGCGGCGGTGCGCTCCCGGCGGTACCGCCGGGCGTTGTCGATGCACACGGCGGTCCGCGACGCCAGCTCCTCTGCCACCGCCCGATCGCCGTCGTCGAAGGGTTCCGAGTCCTCGCCCCGTACGAAGGTGACAAGACCCAACGGCGTCCCCCGCACGATCAGCGGGACGTACAGCCGTGTCGGCGCGACCACGGCGTCCGCGGTCGCACGGCCCGCGGCCAGGCTGTCGGCCTGCGACGACCCGGCGGCGTACGCGACCCGCTCCCCCACTTGGGAGGATTCTTCGTCGGAATCGGCCACGCGTACCAGGTCCCATGCCGTGACGGGCTTCGGCTCCTCTCCCTCCAGCACCTCTGCCGCCACGTCGACCAGCACGGCGTCGGCGTACTGCGGCACGGCGATCTTGGCGAGCTCCACCGCCGTTCCGGACGGGTCGAGCGTCGCCCCGATCCGTGCACCGGCCTCCGCGAGGAGCGAGAGGCGCTGCTGCGCACGGTAGTGGTCGGTGACGTCAATGGACTGCTCGCACACGCCCACCGGCTCCCCCCGGCCGTCAAGCAGTCGGAAATAGGACGAGGACCAGACGCGCTCACGCCGCGGGTCGGCCGGGGCCCGCCCTCGGAAATGCACGTCGATGACCGGCTCACCGGTCTCGAGGATCTGCCGGACGAAGTCCTCGGGCGGCGCCAGATGCTGGGTGGTGAGGACATCGCCGGGAAAGAGCTCGGTCATGGAGCGGCCCAGCGATGCCGTGAGGTCGCCACCGAGCTCCCGGACACTGGATGCGTTGGCCCACAACAGGCGCGCACCGGGTCCGTAGATGGTCAGTGTCACCGGCGACTGGGTCACGAGCCCCTGCAGCATCGCCTGTCGGGTCTCCCACCAGCGAAGCCCCTCCAGCTCGGCCGCCATGAGGACGGCGGAAGGGGCCCGGCCTGTGGAGTCCCCTTCGGATGCGGAGGTCAGGGGACGCAGAGTCACCGCCACACGCACGGTGTGTCCGCTACGGTGACGCACGTCCACGACGGCACCGCGCGTCCCACCGAACCGCAGCCCCTGATCCGGCCGCCGCTCTTCCGATCCGTCGCCTTCGGCGTGCGGGGTTACGAGCAGGTCCGCCGCCCGGCGTCCCAGTACCTCCGAAGCGGGATATCCCAGTAGGGCCTCGGCCTCACGACTCCACCCGACGAGCACCCCGTCTGCGGCAAGCAGGGCGAAAGCGGCCGGGGGCGGACCCAGGCGCCCACCTTCTTCCGCCCCGGCGGGAGGAGTGAAAGGTAGCCCTTCCATGGTCCCATCATCCTTCCGAGCGGTCGCGACCGCAGTGCGCTCGGTCCGGTCCGCCCAGGGCGGCATGCGCCGGCCACCGGAGCCGTCGACGCTTCTGCCCCGACCCGCGCTGACATCTCCGACACCCTGCCGGGCATCGCCCTCTCGATCTCGCTCGATCCTGAAGGAAGCTCGGTTTCTTCCAGCAGCAGCACGAGAGGCGCCTGAACCGGATCTTGTCCGTCAGGCGCCTCTCGTCAGCCGCGGAGGCCCGTCGGTACGCGCAGTCCGCTCCCCCTGTCATCCCGGAGTGGACGGGCGGGGTCAGGAGTAGACGGTCGTCCAGTCGCCGCTCTGCTCGGTGGGGACCCACACGATCGTGTCGTCGTAGTACGTGGCGAAGGAGCAGGAGTTGTTCTTGTAGAAGGTGACTCTGACCTCCCCCTTCCACCACCAGCCGCTGATCCAGGTGTCCTTGCTCGGCGTGCTGAAGCAGCCCGACACCGATTCGCCGCTCTGGTTGTAGCCCTCGACGCGGATGGAATAGACGACGGTGCTGGTGTCGTGGAAGCGGAGCTGCTGGCCGTTCGATCCGGCGAACGACTGACCCGCGGAGCCCAGCAACCCGGCGAAGGCAAGGGCAGAGGCCGCGACAGTGGTGGCGACCTTCTTGCGCACGCTCATTTTTGTCCCCCATGAGATGAAGCTCGGACGCCTCCTCGCGGGAAGGCGAGGGGCATGGAGACGCGAATGTCACAGGCCGATGCCACTGTCGATGGCATGCGGGCGCCGGGCCGGATTGTCGTCCCGACCCTCCGTTCACGCTGTGGCGCTGTCTCCAGCGGAGAATGTAGGCCCGAGCGGCGCGCGGTGGTGTGCGTGGCGTGCCGGGTTTCTGTCCTCTGCGTGCAGCGAGAGCGCCCGGTGTTCGGTAGGGGGCATCCCGTAGGCCTCGCGGAACGCCCGGCTGAACCCGGTCGCACTCGAGAATCCCCAGCGCGCCGCGATCGTCTGAACGGACCGACCGCCCAGTTCCCCGCGTGCCAGGTCGGCGTAGGCGTGCTCCAGCCGGCTCTGGCGGATGTGTGCCGCGACGGTCAGGGGCTGGTCGCCGAGCCGTCGCGCGAGAAACGCCGTGGCCAGGTCGAGAGCGACGGACCCCGCTCCGCGCAGCTCCTCCGGGTCGCATTCCGGCCCTCGTATGAACAGTGTCCTCAGGAAGTCGGCGAGGATCGCCCCTGACCCCACGTCCGTGGCCAGGTCCCGTGCGAGGAGGCGGTCCACCCGGTCGGTGCTCAGTCCCAGCGTCTGACGAGGGATCTGCATGACCACCGACTCGATCCGTCCCTCCGCGCACACCCCCTCGCTCGGCCGTGAGGTGTCGGTGAGCACGAGTCCCCCGCGACCACCGCCTCGTTGCCGTTCTGGGAGATCCGCACCTCACCTTGGGTGTCGAGGTGATCGACGGGCCGTCCAGGCGAGTGCCCCGACCGAGGGGGACGCGCCCGGACGGCGCTCTGTCGGGCTTCGGCCCGGAGCCGTGCTTCACGCGGGTCGTGCCTTTGCTGGATGGCGTACCGGATCTCCTCGCGGAACCGGAGCCGGAGCCAGAGCCGGAGCCGTGGCCGTGGCCGTGGGCTCAGGCGCCATTCCCGGCGGCGGTGGCGCGGCGGCGGCGCGTCCTGACCAGGACGCCGGCGGCGGCGCCGCCGAGGAGCAACGCGCCGAGGGCGTACGGGCTGCCGCTGCCGCTGCTGCCCCCGTCCGCACCTTCGCCCGCACCTGCGCCTGCGCCTGCGGCCCAGCCGAAGCCCGCTTCGACTGCACCGACGGGCTGGCCGGAGATCTGGTAGGTGACGGTCTGCTTGATGCGGGGCGGGCACTTGAGGGTCACGGTGTCCGTGCCGGAGACGGCGTCCAACGGAAGCGTGAACCGACCCACCAGGACGCCCTCCCGGTCGCCGGGCAGGAGGTGGAACTTCCCGCCCGCTTCCGACTCGCCCTTGCCGTACGTCTCCTTGCCGCAGGCGGTGGTGCTGACGGTGACGGTGGTCCCGGGGGCCGCGTTCCCCGGATTGACCCGGACGTCACCGTCGGGCGCCGCGACGGCGGGGGATGCGGACAGGGCGAGGGCGCCCAGGACCAGGACGAGCTGGGGACCCTTACGTGCGAGACGCATGCTTTCTTCTCTCCTTCGGCGGAGCTTTCCCGGCCGGCTGGGCAGCGCGGCGCCTGTGCTGTGCTCCGTGCACGAGAAGAACCCCGACCGGTGAGCACCGCAACGCGAGATTCGCGCGCGCTGTCCCCCGGTCGGGGTCTTGATCTGCCCTGCCGGTGATCATTTCCGCAGGTCACGGCGGCAAGTGCGGTGCTCGAAATCGGACGGCGCCCTGCGCGCGAACGGGCTAGACGCAGGGATCACGAGCGTCGTCGATGCTGTCTGATCCCGTTCACGGCGGAGGCTTCCAGCCCTGCCGTGCCGGCCACGAGGAAGCGGTCAGTCCCGGCCCAGGATCGCCGTGAGGGCCTGCCGCAACGCCGCTCCGGGATCCGCCGACGCCCCTTCGGACCGCCACGCGACGAACCCGTCGGGGCGGACCAGTACCGCGCCGTCGGGCGTGACGCCGTGAAGCTCCGCCCAGTCCGTTTCGCTCGCGGGGGAGAGCTCGGCGTCGGGCCCGACGCCGATCCGGTACGAGTCGAGCGGCACCGACAGCTGCTGCGCGACGCGTGTCGCCGCGGTGTGCCAGTCGCCGGCGCCGTCTTCGGAACTCAGAAGCACCAGGGACCGCTCGTACAGATCGAGGGTGGAGACCCGGCTGCCGGCGCGGTTCAGCCACATGTGGGGTGCCCGGCTTCCGGGTTCGCCCGTCAGGCGCAGGCCGTCGGGCACGACCGGCATCGTCCGGTCGACGCCTAGGACGGCGCCCTGCGGATAGCGGTAGCCGAGCACCTCGTTGAGGATGCCGCCCTTCTTCCCGACGGGGCCGCCGGCTCCGGGGCCGGGGGTGTACCCGGGGTGGCTGTGTTCGACCGACCGCGCCGCGGCCCGGGAGCTCGTCGTCTCCGCGACCGGTCGGCGCTCCGCGCCGTAGGAGGCGAGCAGGCCGGGGCCGGCCCAGCCGCCCAGTACGGCCGCGAGCTTCCAGGCGAGGTTGTGCGCGTCCTGGATACCGGTGTTGGAGCCGAACGCCCCGGTGGGCGGCATCTCGTGGGCGGAGTCGCCGACGAGGAACACCCGGCCGTCCGCATACCGTTCGGCGATCCTCTGCGCCGCGTGCCAGGGAGCTCTGCCCGTGATCTCCACATCGAGGTCCGGCACCCCCACGGCCCGCCGGATGTGTTCCGTGCACCGCTCGTCGGTGAACTCCTCCAGCGTCTCGCCGTGTTCGGGGTGCCAGGGAGCGTGGAACACCCAGTGCTCCCGGTTGTCGACCGGCAGCAAGGCCCCGTCGGCCTCCGGGTTCGTCAGGTAGCAGACGATGAAGTGCCGGTCGCCGACGACGTCCGCGAGGCCGCGGGAGTTGAAGGTGATGCTCACGTTGTGGAAGAGGTCGCCCGGACCGCTCTGCCCGATGCCGAGTTGCTCGCGAACCGGGCTGCGCGGGCCGTCCGCCGCGACGAGGTAGTCCGCGCGGATGGTGGTGTGTTCACCGGTGCCGCGGCTCTTGACCCGTGCGGTCACCCCTTCGGAGTCCTGCTCGAAGGACATGAGCTCGGTCGCGAACCGCAGGTCTCCGCCGAGCTCCACGGCGTGCTTCAGCAGCACCGGTTCGAGATCGTTCTGGCTGCACAGGCACCACCCGGCGGGGCTGAAGCGGGCGACCCCGCCGCCGGGGTCGATGTTCTTGAACAGCCACTCGCCGACATCGCCCACCAGGCTCGGCGTCTGCAGGATCCCGTTGTTGGGTGCCAGGACCGACGCGGCCTCCTGGACGGACCGCGTCAGCCCGGCGCTGCGGAACAGCTCCATCGTGCGGACGTTGTTGCCACGGCCGCGCGGGTGGATCGAAGTACCGGCATGGCGCTCGACCAGTGTGTGCGGCACGCCGAGACGCCCCAGGAACAGCGAGGTGGACAGGCCCACCAACGAGCCGCCGACGATGAGTACGGGTGTGCGGTGAACGGTTGCTTCGGCCGCGTCGAATCGGTTCATTGCTCGTCTCCGGCGTCGCCTGCGACGCGAGTTGAGGATGGGATGCAGATTCATGCCCTTCGGGGACGGGTTCGCGTGCCCGGGGCACCCGTATGACACGCGGTTCACTCGTCCGCTTCATGCGGGTCGCGCGCTGGAGGCGCTCCTGTCAAGGATCGACACATGCCGGCCTCGGCGTATCCGCCAGGCCAGGCAGGTCGTCTCCCCACCCCCCCACCACCGAAAAGAGAAGAGGTGTGCCGGATGGCCCCCTCGGGACGCATCTCGCAGTCCGTGTTCGACGGCTCCAGGCTGCGGGTGATCCTCCTGCTCGACCTGTACGAAGGAGCGCAGCAGCAGTTCCTGGACGCGTACGAACTCATGTGCAAGCAGGTCGCCTCCGTTCCCGGCCACATCAGTGACCAGCTCTGCCAGTCCATCGAGAACCCCTCGCAGTGGCTCATCACCAGCGAGTGGGAGAGCGCCCCGCCGTTCCTCGCGTGGGTGAACAGCGAGGAGCACGTCGAAACCGTCAAGCCGATGCACAGCTGCGTCCGGGACACCCGCTCGATGCGTTACAGCATCCTCCGGGAGACCAACGCCGGGCAGCCGACCTCGCGCGCCGCGTCGTCGGCCGGCGTGCAGGTGGAGCCCCGCGTGGGCGAAAACGTGGCACGCCATGCCCTCACCTTCACCGTCAAGCCGGGTTCCGAGTCGAAGGTGGCGGAGATCCTGGCCGGGTACGAGTCACCCCAGGCCCAGGTCGACGAGACCACGCGGCTGCGCCGCACCTCCCTCTTCATGCACGGCAACCGCGTCGTGCGTGCCGTGGAGGTGGAGGGCGACCTGCTCGTGGCGCTGCGGCACGTCGCCCGTCAGCCCCAGGTGCGCGCGGTCGAGGAGGCCATCAACCCGTACCTCGAGCAGGACCGGGACCTGACCGACCCCGAGTCGGCACGCGTGTTCTTCACCCGGGCCGCGCTGCCGGCCGTCCACCACGTGGTGTCCGACCAGCCTGCGCCGGCCGGTCTGCGACGGCACGCGCTGTACTACCCGGCCAAGGAAGGCCAGGGGGCGGCGCTCGCCCGGCTGCTCTCCCATCAGGACCGGACCGCCGCGGACGATCCGGACAGCCCGGTGCACAGCAGCACCGTGTTCCAGCGCGACGACATCGTGGTGCGCCTCGTCGACGTCACGGGCGACCTCGACCTCGACCCCGTCGCCTCCCTCGGGCTCAAGGGCCCCGGGAAGGCAGCGGAGTTGGAACGCCTCCTCGACGGCGCCGCGATCGGCGTCGAGGGCTCCCTGAAGACGGAGCGCAACATCAACCGGCTTCTGTCGCACGCGGACATGCTGCCCGTCACGGACCGTTCGGCGCACTCCTGACGGCCGGCCGCGGCTCGCACCGCGGTCGTTCCCCAGCACGTCACTGTCACATCTGGAGGTAGCAACCATGCTCAAGCAGCGTCCACACATCGTGAACCTGAGCGATACGGAACCCAACCGCAGGCGGGGAGGTGACCTGCGGGCCATGCTCACGCCGGCCACCGTGGGTTCCACCAGTGGCTTCATGGGCCTGGCCATCGTCCAGCCCGGCGAGCGCATCGGCGAGCACTACCACCCGTACTCGGAGGAGTTCGTGTACGTGGTCTCGGGCGCGCTGGAGGTGGATCTGGATGGCGACACGTACGCGCTCCAGCCCGATCAGGGGCTCCTGATCCCGATCGACGTACGGCACCGCTTCCGCAACGTGGGCGATGTGGAGGCCCGCATGGTCTTCCACCTGGGCCCGCTCGCCCCCCGGCCGAGCCTCGGCCACGTCGACACGGAGATCACCGACGAGGCCGAGCTCGCCGCGGCGGGCCCGCACCTGACCGTGCACGACCCGGGACGGGTGTCCGAGCGAAGCGGGGCCATCGAGTGACCCGGCGAGTGGCCGTCACCGGCATCGGTGTGGTCGCTCCAGGCGGCACCGGGGCGAAGGCGTTCTGGGACCTGCTCGCCTCCGGCCGTACCGCGACCCGCGGCATCACCCTGTTCGACCCGGTCGGGCTCCGCTCCCGCATAGCCGCCGAGTGCGACTTCGACCCGGCGGACCACGGACTGGATCCGGACGTGAGCCGCCACGCCGACCGGTACATCCAGTTCGCCGTCGTCGCCGCCGGGGAAGCCGTCCGCGACTCCGGACTCGACACCGACGCCGAAGACCCCTGGCGCGTCGCCGTCTCCCTGGGCAGCGCCGTCGGCGGCACCACCCGGCTCGAACACGACTACGTCCTGGTCAGCGAGGGCGGGCGACGGTGGGACGTGGACCACCGCGCGGCCGGCCCCAAGCTGCACATGGCGTTCTCGCCGAGCACGCTCTCCTCCGTCGTGGCCGAGCAGTACGGCGCCCGCGGCCCGGTGCAGACGGTCTCCACCGGCTGCACCTCCGGCCTCGACGCCGTGGGCTACGCCTTCCACACCGTCGCGGAGGGCCGGGCGGACGTCTGCATCGCAGGTGCGTCGGACTCCCCCATCTCCCCCATCACCATGGCCTGCTTCGACGCCATCAAGGCCACCTCGCCCGACAACGACGACCCGGAGCACGCCTCCCGGCCCTTCGACAACAACCGCAACGGTTTCGTCATGGGAGAAGGCGCGGCCGTCCTCGTCCTGGAGGAGTACGAGCACGCCAGGGCACGAGGTGCGCACATCTACTGCGAGATCGGCGGCTACGCCACCTTCGGCAACGCGTACCACATGACCGGTCTGACCGGCGAGGGGCTGGAGATGTCCCGGGCGATCGACTCCACGCTCGACCAGGCCCGGCTCGACCCCACGCTGATCGACTACGTCAACGCGCACGGCTCGGGCACCCGGCAGAACGACCGGCACGAGACCGCCGCCGTGAAGCGGTCACTGGGCGCGCACGCCTACGACACGCCCATGAGCTCCATCAAATCCATGGTGGGGCACTCGCTGGGCGCGATCGGTGCGATCGAGGTGGCCGCCTGCGTGCTGGCACTGAAGCACCAGGTGGTACCCCCGACGGCGAACTACGAGACCCCTGATCCCGAGTGCGACCTGGACTACGTGCCGCGCACCGCCCGCCCCCGGAAGCTCAGGAACGTGCTTTCCGTGGGCAGCGGATTCGGCGGCTTCCAGTCCGCGGTCCTCCTGACGCGATCGGGTGGGAGGACACGATGAGCACGGAGCGCCCACGGCGCGCGGTCGTCACCGGGATCGGCGTGATCGCCCCCAACGGACTGCGCGCCGACGCGTACTGGAAGTCCGTCCGGGAAGGCGTCGGCGCACTGGACCGGATCACCCGTGAGGGATGCGAGGACCTGCCTCTCAAGGTCGCGGGCGAGGTCCGCGGCTTCGACGCCTCCACCCTGATCGAGGACCGTTTCCTCGTCCAGACGGACCGCTTCAGCCACTACACCATGGCCGCGGCCCAACTCGCTCTCGACGACGCCGGCCTCGCCCGGAACGACCCCGAGGAGCCCTTCTCGTTCGGCGTGGTCACCGCGGCCGGGTCCGGAGGCGGAGAGTTCGGTCAGCGAGAGCTCCAGAAGCTCTGGGGCCAGGGATCCAAGTTCGTCGGCCCGTACCAGTCCATTGCCTGGTTCTACGCCGCGAGCACCGGCCAGATCTCCATCCGGAGCGGCCTCAAGGGGCCGTGCGGCGTGGTCGCGAGCGACGAGGCGGGCGGCCTGGACGCCATCGCCCACGCCGCTCGGGCCGTACGACGCGGCACCGGGGCGCTGCTCGTCGGCGCCGCGGAGGCTCCCCTCGCCCCGTACTCGATGGTGTGCCAGCTCGGATACCCCGAGCTCAGCACCGTCGAGGACCCGGACCGCGCCTACCGGCCCTTCACCGCCGGCGCCTGCGGCTTCGTCCCGGCGGAGGGCGGCGCGATGCTGGTCGTGGAGGACGAGTCCCGCGCCCGCGCCCGGGGAGCGGACGTCCGGGCCGTCGTGGCCGGTCACGGCGCCACGTTCACCGGCGCCTCCCGCTGGGAGGAATCCCGGGAGGGACTCGCCCGTGCCATCCGTGTCGCCCTCGACGAGGCCGAGTGCGCCCCGGAGGAGATCGACGTCGTCTTCGCCGACGCCCTGGGCGTGCCGGAGGCGGACCGCGCCGAGGCGCTGGCGATCGCCGACGCCCTCGGAGCGCACGGCACCCGCGTACCCGTCACGGCGCCCAAGACGGGCATCGGCCGCGCCTACTGCGGCGCGCCCGTCCTGGACACCGCCGCCGCGGTCTTCGCGATGGAGCACGGCGTGGTCCCGCCCACGCCCCACGTGTTCGACATCTGCCACGACCTCGATCTGGTGACGTCCCGCGCTCGCCCCGCCGAGCTGCGCACCGCCCTCGTCCTCAGCCGGGGACTCATGGGATCCAACGCGGCGCTGGTCGTGCGCCGCGGCGACGACTCCGCCCGGTAGGACCGGGCGGGAAGGAGAGCAGAGATGATCACCACCGCACTGACCTTCGACGAACTCGCCACGCTGATGAAGCAGGCGGCCGGGGTCACCGTCGACGCCCGGGAGCTGGAGAAGGAACCGGACGCTCCGTTCACCGCCCTCGGCCTCGACTCGCTCGGCCTGCTCGGAATCGTCGGCGAGCTGGAGAACCGGTACAGCGTGGCGCTGCCCACCGACACCGAGCGCTGCAAGACGCCCGCCGAGTTCCTCGGCCTGGTCAACAACACCCTCAAGACGGGAGTCTGACGTGGCCGGCCACACCGACAACAGCATCACCGTCGACGCCCCGCTCGACCTCGTCTGGGACATCACCAACGACATCGAGAAGTGGCCCGACCTCTTCAGCGAGTACGCCTCCCTGGAAGTGCTCTCCCGCGAGGGCGACTCCACGACCTTCCGCCTGACCATGCACCCGGACGAGTCCGGGAAGGTCTGGAGCTGGGTGTCGGAGCGCACCGTCGACCGTCCCGGGCGGACCGTCCGCGCCCGCCGCGTCGAGACCGGCCCGTTCGCCCACATGGACATCCGGTGGGAGTACGAGGAGACCCCGGCCGGCGTCCACATGCGCTGGGTGCAGGACTTCGCGATGAAGCCCGACGCCCCGGTCGACGACGCCTGGATGACCGACAACATCAACCGCAACTCCCGCACGCAGATGGCCCTCATCCGGGACCGCATCGAGCAGGTCGCCCGCGACCGCCGGAGCGCCCCGGTCCTGCCCGGCTGACCGAACCCGGCCGCGGAGACCCGTACACCCGCTCGTCTCACCTGGAAGGACGCTCGATGCACCACGCTCTGATCGTCGCCCGCATGGCGCCCGGTTCGGCCCCGGCGATCGCCGACGTGTTCGCCGCCTCGGACCGCGGGGAGCTCCCGCACCTGGTCGGCGTCACCCGGCGTCGCCTGTTCCAGTTCGGCGACGTGTACCTGCACCTCATCGAGTCGGAGCAGGACCCGTCACCGGCCATCGCGAAGCTGACCGGACACCCCGAGTTCCGGGACGCCAGCGAGAAGCTGTCGGCGTACGTCAGCGCGTACGACCCGCAGACCTGGCGGAGCCCCAAGGACGCCATGGCGCAGTGCTTCTACCAGTGGGAGCGCGACGCCGGTTCCTGATCCCCCGGGTACACGGCAGAAAAACCCGAGGCCGCCCGCCCCGCGAACGACGCGGAGCGGGCGGCCTCGGTTTCGTCTCCCTCGTCCCGTCAGGCGGGCACGGTGCACTCGAACGCGTGGAGGTAGGCGTTGACCGGGCGGATCTCGCCGATGACGAGTCCCGCGTCGGTCAGCCGGTCGACCATGCTCTGCCGGGTGTGCTTCGCACCGCCGACGTTGAGGAGCAGCAGCAGGTCCATGGCGGTGGTGAACCTCATCGAGGGCGTGTCGTCGACGAGGTTCTCGATCACGACGACCCGGGCGCCGGGGCGCGCCGCCTTGCGGACGTTGGCGAGCGCCCTGCGGGTGCTGTCGTCGTCCCACTCCAGGATGTTCTTGATGATGTACACGTCCGCCTGGATCGGGATGTCCTCGCGGCAGTCGCCGGCGACCACGCGGACCCGGGGGCTCAGCGCGCCGCCGTCCCGCAGGCGCGGGTCGGCGTTCTCCACCACGCCCGGCAGGTCGAGCAGCGCGCCGTTCAGGGACGGGTGCTTCTCCAGCAGGCTGGCCAGGACGTGTCCCTGTCCGCCGCCGATGTCCGCGACGCAGGACACGTCCCCGAGGTCGAGGAGGTCCGCGACGTCCTGTGCCGACTGCCTGCTCGACGTCGTCATGGCCCGGTTGAAGACGTGGGCCGACTCGGGCGCGTCCTCGTTGAGGTACGCGAAGAACTCCCTCTCGTACACGTCCTCGAAGACGTTCCGTCCGGAGCGCACGGCCTCGTCGAGCTTCGGCCAGACGTCCCACGTCCACGGTTCGGTGCACCACAGTGCGATGTACCGCAGGCTGTGCGGGTCGTCCTCGCGCAGCAGGCGGGACATCTCCGTGTGGGCGAAGGTGCCGTCGGGCAGCTCGGTGAAGACCCCTTGGCAGGACAGCGCGCGCAGCAGCCTGCGCAGTGTCCGCGGCTGGGTCTTCACGGCGGCCGCGAGGTCCTCCGCGGTCATGGGCGTGTCGCCCAGGGCGTCGGCCACGCCCAGGCGGGCGGCCGCGCGTACGGCGGCGGCGCACGCCGCCCCGAAGACGAGTTCCCTCAGCCGCATCGGCGGGGCGGGAGCCGGATCAACCGTTGTCATCTGTTCGCCTTGTCCTTGCTGTGTGCCGTGGGAGATGTGGGGGGGAAACCGGTGGGTCAGCACATTCCGGCGGGTTCCGAGAGGGTGCAGGTGTTGCGGGTGAAGGTGTTGCCCTTGCCGGTGTCCCGGTCGGCGAGGTCGGCGGGGCTGTTGCGCATCACCACGTTGTCGCGGATGGCGTTCTGCTCGTTCAGGACGCCCACGAAGCTCTTGAACAGCACGATGCCGCCCGAGAGCGGCGAGGCGCCCACGTTGCCGACGACCCGGTTCTTCTCCACCACCGTCTCCTCGGCGCCGGTGAGGACGATGCCCGAGCCTTGCAGGAAGGGCAGGCGGGGGGTCTTCGGGCAGTACTTGTTGTTGGCGTGGATGTCGTTCCGGCGCAGGGTCATCGCTCCGGCACGCGGCTTGGACTCGTCGCCCACCACGAAGACGGCGGCGCAGTTCGCGGTCGCCTCGTTGTGGTCGACGGTCACGTTCCGCAGGCGCCGCACCGTGAGGCCGATCCGGTTGCCGGACAGGTTGTTGTGGGTGACCCGCGTCCCCTCGGCGTCCGTGGCGCCGGCCTCCGTGTCGGTGGTGTTGGCCAGGAACAGTCCGGCGTCGGCGTTGTTCCGGGCGGTGTTGTGGCTGAAGACGCCCCGTGTGGATCTCTCCTGGGCGATGCCCCACTTCCCGTTCTTCTCGGCGAGCACCTTGCGGACCGTCAGCCGGTCGGTGCGGGAGGCCCACAGGCCGTTGGCGGTGTAGCCCCTGAGGGCGAGGGAGCGCACGGTGACGCCCTCGACGGGGTGGCCGTCCGTCCCGGTCACGCAGATGCCGTGACCGGCTTTGGCGCACGTGTCGTCGGCCGCGGCGTCGCCGGGCACGAGGACCGTGGAGGCCGGGCCCGAGCCGCGCAGCGTCAGGCGCGGGGTGGTGATGCGGACGCTCTCGCGGTAGGTGCCGGGTGTCAGGACGATGGTGTCCCCCGGCTTCGCGGCGTCCACGGCCTTCTGGATCGATTCGCCGGGCTTCACCAGGTGCGCCGTACGGCTCCCGGCGCCGGGCGCTGCTGCGCCCAGCCCGGAGGCCGTGAGGGCCACGGTGCAGGCCAGGAGGGCGATCTGTCGTTTGGTCATGTGCCGAAGCTAAGAGCGCGTATTCCGGCCTGCCACCGGTGATCCCCCAGGCGGACCTAGGCATACCTCCCTGCGGTCCATGCTTGGGCGTGGCGCGCGGGTCCTCACGGCGATCTCCGCTCCTCCGTGGATCATGGGGGCCGCCGGGGGCACGTCTTCGGTGCGGCGGGCGGCGAAGGGGTTCGGATGCGCAAGTGGTGGCCCTTGGCCGCGATCTGTCTGGGCACGTTCATGCTCCTGCTGGACGTCACGATCGTGACGGTGGCGCTGCCCGCCATGGCGTCCGACCTCGGCGCCACGCTCTCCGAGCTGGAGTGGGTGGTCGACGCGTACGCGCTGGCGCTGGCGGCGCTGCTGCTCGGCGTCGGTTCCCGCGCCGACCGGATCGGCCGCAGGAGGGTGTACCTGGTCGGGCTGATCGTCTTCACCGCGGCGTCGGTGGCGTGCGCGGTCGCCCCGAACGCGGGTGTGCTGATCGGCGCCCGCGCGGTGCAGGGGATCGGCGCCGCCGGGATGTTCGGTACGACGATCGCCCTGCTCGGCATGCACTACGGCGGCCGGGACCGGGGGGTGGCGTTCGCCGTGTGGGGCGCCACCAACTCGGTCGCCGCCGCGGCCGGGCCCGTGGTCGGCGGACTCCTCACCCAGTACCTGGACTGGCGGTGGATCTTCTTCGTCAACCTGCCGGTCTGCCTGGCCGCCGTCGCGATGACGCTCCTGTCCGTCCGGGAGGCCAAGGGGCAGGGTCGGCAGCGTGCGGACGTCCTCGGCACCGTCGCCTTCACGGTGGCGAGCGGGGCTCTCACCTTCGGGCTGATCCGCGCCCACTCCGACGGCTGGACGACCCCTTTCACCCTCGGTCTGTTCGGCACGGCGGCTGTCGCCCTCGCCCTGTTCGTCGTGGTCGAGAGGAGGGTCGAGAACCCGATCCTCGACCTGTCGCTGTTCCGCAGACCGTCGTTCACCGGCATCATGACCGGCGCCCTGTTCCTGCAGGGAGCCGCGTTCGCCTACCTGTTGTACGAGTCCCTGTGGATGCAGTCCGTCCTGGGGTACGAGCCCGTCGAAGCGGGTCTGTACATCCTGCCCATGTGCGCCTCCGCGTTCCTCGCGTCCGTCCTCGCGGGCCGCTTCGGTCCTTGGCCGCCACGGGCGGCCATCGGAGGAGGGCTGGCACTCATCGCCGTGGGCTCCGGGATGCAGGCCACCCTCGACGCGGGATCCTCGGGCAGCAGCCTCGTGGCGGGGCTCGTCGTCGCCGGTCTGGGCGTCGGGCTCGTGACGCCCAGTCTGTCGGCGGCTGCGCTGGCCACGGTGCCGCCGGAGCGCGGAGGCATGGTGGGCGGTGCGGTCAACACCTTCCGCCAGTTGGGCTTCGCCTTGGGGATCGCCGTGTACGGCGTGATCTTCCAGTCGCGGATCGAGGGTGTGCTGAAGGCCGACGGCGGCATCCCCGACCCGCACGAGGCGGCCGTCGTTCTGAGCGGCGGACACGCCCGGTCGTTCGTTGCCGGCTGGCCGGAGGCCGAACGCGCCGAGATGACGCACCTGGTGCGCGAGGCGTTCACGTCCGGCCTGAACGCGGTGCTGGTCGTGGCGGCGGCGCTGGGGGCGGCGGCCTCACTGATCATCGTCGCGACCGTACGCGTCCCCGCGGCCGACGCCGGGCAGCGGCCGGGAGCGGGCGCGATGCCGGGCGGGCAGGAGACGCGAGCGGACGCCGCCCTGTAGCGCCGGGCGCCCACGGCGCGAGACGTCGCGCCCTCGGCCGACGTCCTCGAAGAGCTCGACGAGACGCTCGACGCGGACCGCGTACACCTCGTGTTCGCCGTGCTCAAGGAACCCGCTGCCCGGCCCTCTCCCTGGCCGTCCCCCGCACCGCCTCCGGCCTGCCGCTTCGCTCCACGCGAGGCGGCAGGCCGCTGTGGCCGGTCAGGGGGCGGCCAGGGCCTCCGTGGGCGAGAGCCGGGAGGCGCGGACGGCCGGGTAGAGGCCGGCCAGGGCGCCGATGGCCAGGGTGGCGGCGACACCGCCGAGGCCCGCCCGGAGGGGTATCACCGCGGGCCAGTCCTGGGAGAGGGCGTACCCGGTGGTGATGACGGCTCCCAGGAGTGCGCCGCTCGCCCCGCCCAGCGCGGACAGCAGCAGGGATTCGGCGAGGAACTGGCTGCGGATGTGTCCCCTGGTGGCGCCGAGGGAGCGGCGCAGGCCGATCTCGGCGCGGCGCTCCAGGACCGAGATGACCATCGTGTTGGCCACGCCGACGCCGCCGACGAGCAGAGCCACCGCGCCGAGGCCGAGGAGGAGGCCGGTGAAGGCCTTGCTCGCGGCCTGCTTGGCGACCAGGGCTTCGGAAGGCCGGGAGACCTTGACCTCGTTCGGCGCCTCGGGATTGGCGGTGGCGCCGAGGACGGATCGGACCGCTTCCACGTCGGCGTCCGTGCTGCGCACATAGACGCGGGTGGGCCGGCCGTCGAAGTCCAGCACGGTCTCGGCGACCGGCCAGCCGACGAGGGCCGCCGAGTCCAACTCCGGTGCGAGGGCTACTGGTTCGAGTATGCCGATGACGGTGAACCACCGCCCGCCGATCAGTACGCGGGTGTCCGGGCGGGCGTCGCCGACGCCCAGCCGCTCGGCGGCCTCGGTCCCGAGCACGGTCGCCGGATACCTGCCGGTCGCCGCGTTGAGCCAGGTGCCGCTGCGCAGCCCGGCCCCGGTGGCGGCCGGGAGGCTCGTCCGTGCCGCGTACGTGGTGATGCCGCCGTTCTCCGTCTCGGGGATCCTGTCGGTGCGGAAGACGTCGGCGTCGGGGAGCTTGCCGATGGCCGACGTGGAGGTCACCGGCCGGACGCGCGAGATCATTCCTTCGGCGGTGGCCGGGAGTCGGGCCGTGCCACCGGTCAGGGTGTCGCCCGGGGCCACGGTGAGCAGGTTGGTCCCGAGGGTGGCCAGGGTGCGGTCGAGCCCGGCGCGGGAGGACGAGGAGACCCCGACCACGGCGACCATCGCGGCGATGCCGATGGCGATGCCCAGCGCGGAGAGCACGGCTCGTGTCGGGCGGGTCCGCAGGCCCACGGCGCCGACCCTGACCACGTCGCCGGGCCTCATGCGGGCCGGCCGCAGGACGTCGGCGGTCATCGGCCCACCTCCGCTGCCGGGGCTTCCCTGGGGACTTCCTGCCGGATCACGTCGTCCCGGATCACGTCGTCGACGACCCGGCCGTCGCGCATGCGCACCTGGCGGGGCAGGGACGCGGCGAGCTCCTGGTCGTGAGTGATGATCACGACTGTGGTGCCGGAGGAGTGGAGTTCGCGCAGGAGCCGCATCACCGTCTGCCCGGACACCGAGTCCAGGGCGCCGGTCGGTTCGTCGGCGAGCAGCAGCGTCGGGTCGCCGGCCACCGCGCGGGCGATGGCGACGCGCTGGCGCTCGCCACCGGACAGCTCGTGCGGGTGGTGGTCCGTGCGGTGGCCGAGGCCGACGCGTTCGAGGACCTTCGCCGCACGGCGTCTGCGCTCCGCCGGCCGGAGCCCGCGGTAGAGGAGTCCGTCGGCCACATTGTCCAGGGCCGAGGTGCCCGCGGAGAGGTGGAACTGCTGGAAGACGAATCCGATCCGGGAGGCGCGCAGGGCTGACAGCTCGGTGTCGGACAACGCACCGACGTCGTGTCCGGCGACGCGTACGCGACCGGTGGTGGGCCGGTCCAGGGTGCCGAGCAGGTTCAGCATCGTCGACTTGCCGGAGCCGGAGGGTCCGACGATGGCGGCGAGTTCACCGCGGCCGATGGTCAGGGTGACCCCGTCGAGGGCGGTCACCGCGCCGGGGTAGGTCTTGCTCACGTTCGTGAGGGTGATCACTTGGGCATCCCCACCTTGGCGCCCCGGGCGATGCCGCTGCCCGAGATCTCCACCCGGCCGTCGGCGAACAGCCCCGTGGTGACGGGGACGTACGTCGAGGTCGCCCCCTGTACGAGTTCCACCCCGAAGCCGCCCTCGGCGAGGGCCAGCAGCGCGGCGACGGGCACGGTGAGCACGTCCTCGCGTGTGCCCGCGGTGAAGGTCACGTGGACGCCGGCCTCGTCGTACGCACGGACGGCCTCGCGGGCCCGGGCGTCCGTGAGCCCCACGACCACCTTGATCTTCGTCTCCGCCTTCTTCTGCCCCTCCGCGGGCTTGGACACCGTGGCGACCTCGCCGATCGTGCCCTGGACGGCGGCCCCGTCCGGGAGCGTGACCTGGACGGCGTTGCCCTCCTTGGCCAACCGCCGGTCAGAGGTGTCCAGCTCCGCCGTGACCGCCCTGGCCGTGCCGGTGTAGGACAGCAGCTTCCGACCCGGCCCTGTCTGGTCCCCCGGCTCGGCCTCCAGGCCGGCGACACGGATCGCACCGGCGGTGAAGAGGACCCGGCCGGGCTCGACCGTCCCGGTCTCCTTCACACCGAGGTCGTCCTGCCATCGCCGTACGGCTCTCGCCGTGGCGTCGCTGTACTCCTCGTCGGGCGTGAACCCGGTGTAGCCGAGCGCGGCGAGGTTCTCCTCGAATTGCCTGACGTCGGGTCCCTCGGAGCCCTTCGCCAGGACGCGGTAGGCCGGGAGCGATCCGTACAGCACCACGACGGGCTGGTCGTCCACCGCGTACAGGGCCTTGCCGCGCGTGATCTCCGCGCCCGACGCGGGAAGTCGGGTGAGCGTGCCGGGGAGCCGGCCCACCGCGGTCCGCTCCCTCCCGAAACCGAGCCGGGCGTCGGCGCTCCTCGTGTCCTTGAGCGTCTGCCGGAGCACTTCGGCCGTCGCCGGGGGAAGCCCGTTCGTCGCATTGCCTCCGGCCTTGCCCCTGTCGTCCGGAGCGAGGACGGCTGCCGTGCCCGCGCCGGCCGCGGTCAGCACGAGGAGGGCGGCCGTCACCTTCGCGGCGCGTCGCGTACGGTGCCGCCGTCGGCCGCGCCGGGGTGGCGGGTCCGCCTGCTGCTCGCGGAAGGCTTCGTCGGAGTCCGCGGCCGTCACTGGGCGCTCCCCGCCTGCTCGCGCTCGCCCTGGGCGCCGCCGCACTTCTTCCAGGCGTTCCCGAAGTCCGGGTCCTCGGCCTGCGCGGGGCCGATGTCGATGCCCTGGCCCTCCTTGGGATCGGCGAAGTCCGCCACGCCGTTCTCGCGCATGCACCGCGCGAGGTCGAGCATGGCCTGGCGGTCCTTGGAGTCGCTCTGGTCGGCCGGTGCCGGCGGCGCGACCGAGCGGCACGCCTCGATCGCCTTGTCCGCCTTCTCCTTGTTCGAACCGTCGATGGAGAGCCCGATGCCCTGACCGGGCTTGGGGTCCGCCACGTCCAGTCCCTGCTCCCGGAGGCACCGCGCGTACCTCACGTTCATCTCGTCCCGGCTCAGGCCGGAACCGGCGCTGCTCGTCGCGCTCTTGGTACCGCCGTTCGCGGAGGCCACCACGCCACCACCGTCGGCCCCCGCCCCGCACGCGGTGAGGGTCAGGGCCAGGGCGGCCCAGGGCAGGGCGCGGAACAGGGCGGGGGTTCGTGTACGAGGCATGTGCGGCGTCTCCTTGCCGAGGGGCCGGCGGGGTGCCGACCGACGGAGGAGATGCAACCCCTGGTGCCGTTACCTCACTGTTTCCCCGTCCGGGCCGTCGCCTTCGAAGAACGCGGCCGACGATCCCCCACAAGGGGCGACGATCGCTTACGCGAAGGAAACGACCCCGTGGACGACCATGGGCGCGAGAAGTCGCCGCCCGCCGGACAGGCGGCGGCCCCGAGGGAAGGACGGCAACGGATGCGGCTCCTGGTGGCGGAGGACGAGCGGCTGCTGGCCGACGCGATCGCGGAATGGCTACGGCAGGAACCCCACGCGGTCGACGTCGCCTACGACGGTGCCGCGGCACTGGAGCGGGCCGACGTCAACGACTACGACGTCATCATCCTGGACCGGGACCTTCCCCTGGTGCACGGCGACGACGTCTGCGCCCACCTCGTCGCCTCCGGCAGCCAGGCGCGACTGCTGATGCTGACCGCGGCCGGCGAGGTCACCGACCGCGTGGCCGGGCTCTCCCTCGGCGCGGACGACTACCTCACCAAGCCCTTTGCCTTCCCCGAGCTCGCCGCCCGGGTCCTCGCACTCGGCCGGCGCTCCCGCCCGGCCGCGCCACCCGTGCTCCGCCGGCGCGGCATCACGCTGGATCCGGCACGCCGCGAGGTGTTCCGGGACAACCGTTACGTGCCCCTGGCGAAGAAGGAGTTCGCCGTCCTGACAGAGCTGCTGCGCGCCGACGGCGCCGCCGTCTCCACCGAACACCTGCTGGAGAAGGCGTGGGACGAGCACACCGATCCCTTCACCGGGGCCGTCCGCCTCGCCGTACTCAAGCTGCGCCGCAAACTCGGCGACCCACCGGTCATCGAAACCCTCACGGGCGTGGGGTACCGGATCCCGTGACGAAGGGCCCCATGGAGAAGCGACGTACCACCCTGCGCGCCCGGCTCACCCTGGTCTACGGCGGCCTGTTCTTCGCCGCCGGCATCGTGCTGCTCGGAGTCACCTACGTCCTGTTCGCCCAGCAGCTCGACCGGGGCGGGGACCTGAGCGTCCACACCGACTCCGCCGACAACGCGTCCTCGCCGCAGAGCACCCCGTCCGACGGCCTCAACTGGGTGGACGACGAGCAGAAGAGACTCCACGACGCAGCCACCACCTCGCTCATCACCCAGGGAGGCCTCGCGCTGACCCTCGTCGGCGGCGTCGCGGCGGGCTTCGGCTGGCTCATCGCCGGCCGGGTACTGGCTCCCCTCCACCGGGTCACCGACACCGCCCGCCGCATCGCCTCCGCGCCGGCCGCCGACCGCGGCCTGCACGAGCGCATCGCCCTCGACGGTCGCGACGACGAGGTGAAGGACCTCGCGGACAGCTTCGACCTCATGGTCGAACGACTCGACCGCTCCTTCGACGGACAGCGTCGCTTCGTCGCCAACGCTTCGCACGAACTGCACACCCCGCTGACCGTGGGGCGCGCCCTCGTCGAACTGGCCATGCACCGCAAGACGGCCTCCCCCGACGTGAAACGGCTCGGCGAGGACCTCCTGGAGATCAACGACCGGCACGAGCGGCTCATCAGCGGACTGCTCCTGCTGGCCGGCTCGGAGAACCACCTCCCCGATCAGCAGAATCTCGACCTCGCCGACGTGGTCACCCATGTGACCGCCCAGAGGGCCCCCGAAGCCGACAAGGCCGGGATCACCGTGCACGAGGAGGCGGGCCCGGCCCCGACCACCGGGGACGCCCTGCTGCTCGAACGGATCGTCCAGAACCTCGTGGAGAACGGCATACGGCACAACACCGGCGACGGCGGATGGGTACGCGTCACCAGCCGCACCCTTGAGGACGGCCGGGCCGAGATCGAGGTGGGCAACACCGGCCCCGAAGTCCCGCCCTACGAGCTCCCCACCCTGTTCGAACCGTTCCGCCGCCTCGGCACCGAGCGCCTCGTCACTGCCAAGGGCGCCGGCCTCGGCCTGTCCATCGTCCGCTCGGTCGCCCTCGCCCACGGTGGCGACGTGACCGCCCGCCCCCGCCCCGGCGGGGGTCTGACGGTCACCGTGACCCTGCCCCCCGAGAGTCGGCACCCTCCGCAAGGGTGACCGAGCGCACTCGCCGCGACCGAAGCGTCGACCGGGCATTCGATCCACGACGGCGCGGACGGGGTGCCGCTTCCCTCCCCCGGATCGCGGACCATACTGGTCGGGCCCTGATCGTCCACCGAACGGTTCCATGGACAAGAACAGCACTTCATCGACCACCGTCCCCGACACCGCCTGGCTCGGGCGCGGGCGCCACCTCGGGCCCGAGCCCGAGCTGGACGTCCGGCGCAACCTGATCGCCCTCAAGGCGGCCCGGGTGATCGACGACTTCCTGGAACTCGACCCCGTCGAGGCGGCGCGTTCCACCGACCTGTACCCCCGGGACGAGTCCGCCGACCCCGGCCCGTCCGCCCGCCGCCTCTTCGAGGCCCGCTGGCGCGTGGCCGACGGCGTCACGGTGCGTGCCCAACTGACCACGTACGAGCCCGGGTCCCGCCGCACGAAGGGCGAGGGTGTCACCTGGGTCCTCGCCACCGAGGCCGAGCGGGCGTGGGAAGCGCGCTGGCCCTCGCCGGCCACCGTGTTCTGGCCCGACAGCGACCAGGTCGCCTGGGACCACGACACGGTGCCCGACGTGCGCCTGCGGTCGACGAACTACCTGCCGAAGGACGACGACGAGTTGCGCCGCCTGCTACGGGCCTGCACCCGGCAGAGCTGGTTCATCCATGTCGTGGTGCACGAGGCGATGACGCCGGACGCCTTGGGACGCCGGCCGATCACGGCGTTCCTGCCGCCGAGCCTGCGGCACCGGGTGGTCGAACACCGGGCCACGCCGGAGCAGGCGCTGATCGCCGACTTCGTGATGAAGCGCGAGCTGGGTGTGGGGCTACCGCGCGGCGGCGCCGTCATCGTGCCCCCGACCCCGCAGGCCCCCGATTACGACGCGGACCACTTCACGATCCGCAACGTCTTCCTGGACGGCACGGAACCCACCAAGCTCCTGGACAAGATCGAGGAGTTCGCCTCACTGCCCCAGCCGCTGCCCACCGACGCCGAACAGCCCCTCACACGCCTGCGCCAAGGCTGGCACCTCCTCACCCCCGACGAGGAACTGGTCCACGCACGGGCCATGGTCACCAGGTACGCCAAGGCGCTCGAAGCCATGACGGCGTCCTGCGACCTGTACCGGGAGGCCGCCGAGTCGGCGCTCGACGCCCTCGCCGAGGCCACGAGCGGCAACGGTGCCCCCCGGACGACATCGCCTGCGGCCACCAAGGACGACCCCTCGCCATGGAAGGCCCTCGCCAAGACACTCACCCGCTTCCGGGGCCAGAACCCCCAACCGCCGGATTCGGAGATCCAGCAGCGTCCGCACGGCCAGTGAGGGAGTCCCCTCGACCGCGGGTGGTCCGTTGTTCTCGCGGTCGGGTCCGGCGCTGTCGTGGACCACGCGTGGGATCCGACGCCTGCCCGCCCGGCGGCTATACCTTCCGAGGGTAGAACAGCGCAATTCACTCCACATTCGACCCTGAGGGCCGCCACCGTGACCGGACGCACCACCGAGCCGACCGAGAGCCCGAGACCGGACGAGTCCTTGGGCGAGCCACGATGGCCGATGGCGGCGGCCGTCGTCGCCGCCATGGCGCTGACCGTCCTGCTCCCCGACGACCTCCGTCTGGCACCTCGCTGGGTTCTCCCTGCCATCGAGGGACTGCTCCTGCTGGCGCTCATCGCCGGCGACCCGGGCCGGATCGACCGGCGCACGGCCGCCCTGCGGAGCATGTCGATCGCCCTGGTGGGAGTTCTGGCCCTCAGTGCCGTCTGGTCGACCGTTCAACTGGTCGACGACATCCTCCACGCCGGGAAGGAGACCAGCTCCGCGACCAGCCTGCTGCAGACCGGCGGCACCGTGTGGACCTGCACCGTCCTCTCCTTCTCCCTGCTGTACTTCGAACTCGACAGCGGTGGACCCGCCTCCCGCGCCCACCACATGCCCTCCGCCCCCGCGCTCGCCTTCCCCCAACAGCTCGATCCCCGACTGAGCAGCGCCGACTGGCGGCCCCACTACATCGACTACCTCTACCTCGCGCTCACCAACGCCACCGCCTTCAGCCCCACCGACGTCATGCCCCTGGCACCCTGGGCCAAAATCACCATGGGCGTTCAATCCCTCGTCTCCCTGCTCATCCTCGGGCTCGTGGTCGCCCGCGCCGTCAACGTCCTCGCCTGACGCGGGGTCGGGACAACCACGTCGGGACAACCACGTCGGGACGACCACGTCGGCCCGCACGGCTCCCGCGGTGCCGCGCCGGTGCTTGCCCATCACTCCCGAGGGGCTCCGCCCAGCCGTTTCGTACCGCGCAGGCGCCGAGCTGCATCCGGGTCCGGCCTCCGGTCAGGTCCAGGAGATGACGCAGGTGCCGGTGCAGCGTTGAGCAGCGCCGCGGGCGTGCGGGTCACCGGTCACCGGGACGGCGGCGATGCCGCCCCGTGAGCCGGCGGATCCTCGGGGTTGCGGGTCGCCGGGGAGTCGGTGACGACCCGTTTGCCGTCCAGCGTGTAGTCGCGGCGGCGGCGCCGGGGCACGTACCCCTCGGGGCAGAGCCTCGCGTCCCGCCCCGGCGGGGCACCCTGGTCCTGCGTGGGCGGGTAGGGCGGTGGCTCAGCCGCCCCGCCCGCCTCGTCGATCCGGACGCACTCGATGTCCGGATCGACCTCGGAGGGGATCACCTCGGGCCGTTCGTCCTCGGCCGGAGGGTCACTCGACTCCACCCGGACCTCCCCAGTAGAAGTTCGAGCCCCAGGTCGTCGTCCCGGAGAAGTCGGTCGCGATCCTGTAGGCGTTCGGGTTGGTCTCGTGGGTGTAGCCCTGCATGCTGACCATCGTTCCGGAGGTGTCGGACTGATAGGCCAGGTTGCGCATGTAGGCCGCACGGCGCCAGCCCTCGAACGGGAAGTGGCCGCTGCCCATCCAGGTGGCCGTGGGCCCCGGGTGGCTGCTCTCGTCGACGATCTCACCGCCCCAGTCGATGGACTGCGCCCCGTTGAGCAGCCCCGCGGCGTTGAACAGGCCATCGGGGCCGGCGGCCGGGTAGTACCCCATCCATTCATTGCCTATCCGGATCCACCAGTTGCCGCTGAAGAGCGTGACCTTGATGGAGAGTTCGTACTGGTTCCCGTCGTACACGCTCTCCGCAAGACGTACGGTCGGGTAGACCGAGGTCGACACCTGCTTCCAGCCGGCCACGTCGGTGTTGTAGCCGCCTATCTTCGGACCGCTGGCCGTGTAGTTGTTGGTCGTGTAGAAGATGAAGAGGTGCGGATACCAGTCCCCGTAGAGGCCCTTGTAGGTCTGTGCGCCCACTTCGACGGTCTGCCCGTCGGTCGTGCCCGGCACGAAGCTGCCCCGCACCACCCATTCCTGCCCGAGGGAGAACTCGTCCGACCACTGGACGTAGGGCCGCCAGGTGTTGATGACGCCTTCCGTCCCGTAGTTCGTGACCTGCTGGATGGCGTGCGCGTACTTGTGGAGGGAGACGGCCGGGGGCGCGAGGCCGGGATCGTCGGGCGGTGTCACGACCTTCGCCCGTGTCCCCTTGGCGAGGTAGTCCTGGAGCGTGCCGGCGGCGGTGATGCTGTCCAGCTGCTTGCGCACCATGGGGACCGTGCCGGGAGGGCCCGTCTGGGCGCTGTCGGCGGCCGCCTCGAAGGGCTGGGGGGACACGGGACGGTCGGTGCTGCCGGAGCGTTCCGGGTACTCGAGATCGGGTGGCTCGGCATCGGCCTCGCTGGGGACCCAGTCGAGGTCTTCTCCGTACGGGGTGGTGGTGCGGGCGACGACGTCGCGTCGCGCGTACAGGTCCTTGAAGTACTGCCGGATCTCGTCGAGCCGCTCCGCGGCCTCGCGTTCCATGTCCCGGCCCGCTCGCGGCGGCGGCGCTGACTGCGGCGCCTCCGGGTTGCGTTCGACCCTGCCCACTTCCATGGTTGCCTCCTTCAGGTCTTCAGGAGCGACGGCCCGTCAGGGGCCGACGCCGAACTCGGCGCATGGTTCGGGAACCGCGCGGCGGTGGGTTCGTCGTCCAGCGTCGTGCTGGGGCCCGTCGCGGCGTCGTCGAGCCCGATGTTCTGGACCAGGTTCACGGACGGCATGCGGCGCCACCTCGTTTCACGCCAGTCGTCTCAGCCGGCTTCCCTGGGTGCGGGTGCGGCGTCCGTGGGCGGAACGTCGGCATGACGAGGGCGTGTGGATGCTTGCTTCTCCTGGTGTCGGGCGAGCCTGGAGCGTTCGCGTCGTCCGATGTCCCGCCCGCGAGGCGGCAGTTCCCGCGGCAGCTCCGCCGCGTCTTCCGGGCTCACCACCGGAACGGCGGGGCCGGGCTGAGGGTGTTCCGACACGGTTCCATACGCTGATGGTTCGGAGACAGGGGGTTCGTACGCGTCACCGGTCATGAGTAACCTCTTGACGTCAGATGCGGGCGACGATGTCGCGGCCACACAGCCCCTGCATCTCCATCCTGCCCCCACGCGGGAGTCGGCGCAGCTCGACTCCTCCCCGCCGAGCCGGCCGCAGCCCGCCGGCTTCGGGGCCGGGTGACAACGTACGCCCCCCCTTTGATTCGACCACGTGAGATCCATTGGGCGGCTGACGGCAGTGGCCCATCACGGGGGTCGACGGGCCAGGAAAATGTGTCGAACGCGGAGTCGACCTTTGAGAAGGTTCCGAGTGTCCCGGAACTGCTGCGAAAGGAAGCCCGTGCCGCGTGCTGTCACATTGATCCGCTCTGCCTCCCTGTCCGATGTTGCGGAGTACGCCTATGCGGCCACGGCCCCGGCCGAGTCGCGGCTGATCTTCCTGGCCGGAGCATGTCCTCTGAATGAGGATGGCTCCACTGCGGCGATCGGGGACGTCGCGGGGCAGGCGGCCAGGGCTGTGGAGAACATGCGGACCGCTCTGACGGACTCGGGCGCGTCGCTGCACGATGTCATCAGCACCCGTGTTCTCGTTGCCTCTCACCGGCGGGAGGACCTGGTGACGGCGTGGGAGGTTGTCCGGGACGCGTTCGGTGACCACGACGTGCCCAGCACGTTGATGGGTGTCACCGTGCTCGGCTACGACGGCCAGCTCGTAGAGATCGAAGCCATCGCCGCCGTGCTTGATTCCTGAGCGGTCCTCGCCCGGCCCGACGGCGAGATCCCTCGGACCTGAGGGTCGGGGCCGCCGCCCCGAGGGGCGTCAGCGGGTGGCGGTGGTGGAGGGGATGTGCCGGCGGATGGCCTCGACCATCTGGTGAGGGTGAACACTGAGGGGCAGGATGGCGAGCTCGACGAAGTCGACGCCTTCCGTGAGTACGTAGCTGTCGGTGCAGCCGGTGTCGAGGACGGCGGCCCACTCGTCGTTCCACGACACGTACCAGGTCTGACCGTCCACGTCGAGCACGAGGGTGCACCCGCAGGACACCTGAGTAGCGTCTGCGGTCTCGTCGTGGTGCTCATCGTCTACGCGGGCGCTGTCGCCCAGGGCGGCAGCGGCGGCGGCGACGGTCTCGTGCGAATCCCTCGGCAGCCGGCCCGGGTAGTGCCTGGCGGTGTGCGCGAGGGCCTCGACGACCAGGCCGAGTTCATGCCGGCCCCCGCGGTACATCTGCACGGCGGCGCGGCGGCCGGTGTGCAGGGCGTGGGTCAGACCGTCCGAGTCGCGGATGTCGCCGCGGTGGCGTGCCTCCACCACACGGTCCAGGACGTCGCCGACGAGTTCCTGAGCGGTCAGCAGCAGGTCCAGCGCCACGGCGAGGGTCGTCTCGGCGTCCTCGGCCTGGTAGACGGCCCACGGGCTGTCGAGGACCTGTCGGGCCTGCTTTGCGGCGGAGGCGGCATCCAGCATGACCTCCGCCGTGCCTTCCGGGTGGCGAAGGTGCAGCCCGCCCGTTTCCGGAGAGGTGGCGGGGGTGGCGTACTCCTTCACGCATCGGTCGATCGCGTTCTGGATGCCCGCCTCGATGTCGAGCTCCACCTGCAGGGGGTCCAGCTCGTCGTCCATGTCGTTCCTCCGCTTTCCGGCTGTCGCTGGACCCTACGGGCAGGATGGGCGGGGGAAGCTCGTCGTCGGCCGATTTCACTCTCCGGTGGGGCGATCAAGAGGTCCCTTCGATCTCCTCGACTGCTTCCTGCGCCGTCCGGATGAAAGCCGCCCGAGCCTCGCCGACCCGATCGGCCGCGCTTTCTGCGTTCCTCGCCCCGCGAGCCGCACGAAGCAATGCGCTCCGTGCTGCACTCGGCGTTCACCACCGCACGCCGCACTCCCGCGTTCGCCACCCTCAAGCTCGACCGCTCGCCCCACGCCACATCCCTGAAGGCGAGGGGTAGCCGACCCTCGGCCCGAACGCATGCGGGCCCTCCCTCCGGATCTTGCGAAGGACCCCGACCGCGGTCGGCTTGCGGGGTGGCGGCGACGGTCGCATAGTCCGAGGTATGGACGCGCGCGAGGCGGCGCTCAGACAGGCGTACGACCATGCTGTCCGGTGGTTGGCGAGCCTGCCCGACCGCCGGATTCCCGCCCGCGCTTCGGTCGACGAGATCGTGAGCGCGCTCGGTGCCGAACTGCCTGCCGGTCCCAGCACGCCCGCCGACGTCGTCGACCTGCTGGCCACGGCCTGTGAGCCAGGGCTCACCGCGTTCCCCAGCGGCCGCTTCTACGGGTTCGTGGTGGGGGGCACCGAGCCGGCCGCGCTGGCTGCTGACTGGCTGGTCAGCGCCTGGGACCAGAATTGTGTGATGCGCACCGTCTCGCCCGCGTACGCGGCGGCGGAGGAGATCGCCGGCGCCTGGTTGCTCGATCTGCTCGGCCTGCCGAGGGACAGCTCCGTGGGCTTCACCACGGGTGCGACGATGGCGAACTTCACGTGCCTCGCCGCCGGGCGGGACACGGTGTTGCGGCGCACCGGCTGGAACGTCGCCCGCGACGGCCTCACGGGTGGCCCGCCCGTGCGTGTCGTCGCCGGCGAGTCCCGGCACATGGCCATCGACCTGGCCTTGCGCTACCTCGGGCTCGGTCGGCCCGACCTGGTGGCGGCGGACGATCAAGGACGCATCGAGCCCGAGGCCCTTCGCAGGGCGCTGACGGCGGGCGGACAGAGCCCCACGATCGTGATCCTCCAGGCCGGCGACATCCATTCCGGCGCCTTCGATCCCTTCGCCGCGAGCATCCGTGCGGCGCGCGAGGCGGACGCCTGGGTCCATGTGGACGGCGCGTTCGGACTGTGGGCAGCCGCCTCGCCGCGCCACGCCCACCTGACGGCGGGCTGCGCGGACGCGGACTCCTGGGCGACGGACGCCCACAAGACGTTGAACGTCCCCTACGACTGCGGACTCGCGATCGTGCGCGACGCGTCCGCGGTCCGGGCGGCGATGGGCGAGCGTGGCGACTACCTCATCCAGCACGAGCACGGCGACCCCATCGACAAGGTGCCCGAACTCTCTCGGCGCGGCAGAGCGTTCACTGTGTGGGCCGCCCTCAGGTCCCTCGGCCGATCAGGCGTCTCCGACCTCGTCGAGCGGCTGTGCCGCCACGCCTCCGCGTTCGCCGCCGGCCTCGCCGGGATCGACGGCGCGACCGTTCTCAACGAGGTCGCGTTCACGCAGGTCTGCGCCGAGTTCGGCGGCGACGGACGTACCGACCGGGTACTCGCCCGGCTGCTCGACGACGGCACGGCGTGGATCAGCGGGTCCACCTGGCACGGCAGACGCGTCATGCGGATCTCGGTGAGCAACTGGTCGACCACCGACGACGATGTGGCACGCACGCTCGAAGCGATCCGGCGCGCGGCCGCCGGGGCCTGACGACGGTCGAACCTCCCGTCGCGCGCCCCTGCACCAGGAGTGGTACGAGCCGGAGGACGCAAAGGGGTCCGGCCTCAGCGGGGCGCCGGAGCCGCAGTGTTCAGGGCCCGCTCGATCTCGAAGGCCGGAAACGGCGTCCGCTTGCTCTCCGTGAGAAGACGGCGGTGGAACGCGTCCAGGACGACGGCAGTCCGAGCGTGTCGTTCGATGATCGCGGCGATCTCCGGCGTGACGCCATGGGGCTTTCGGCCCGCGATCCATTCACGGAGGAACGCCTCGTGGTCCGTGTCGACGCGTATGCCGTCGGGCAAGTGGTGGCGGAGCAGGTGGCTCGGGGTGTAGCAGCGGTCGTAGGCGAGATGTCGGGAGAGGAACTCGACCTCATTCGGCGCGAGTTGGAAGCTGGAGCTCAGGGCGAGTCCGAAGTCCGCGAAGTAGAGCAGTCGTCCGTCGGTCAGGATGTTGCGGAAGTGGGCGTCGAAGTGGACGAGCCCGTGAGAGCTCATGAAGGCGGTCCCGCGGGCCAGACCTTCCTCCACCCATGGGTAGGGCGAGCCGTCCCCGCTCTGCGGGCCGGCTTCCCGCTGGTCAGCCAGCCACGTGGCGAGCGTCTGGGGTACGTGTTCCAGGAAGAGAACCAGACTGGAGGAGGACCGGCCGATGGCCTCCAGTCGCTCGCGCACGGCCGGTGAGTCCTCCCAGTGCGCGACCGCTCCGTCGATGCCCCCGAACTCGTCGGCGAACCCCTCGGGAGGGGAGTCGGGCAGGACCCGCCAGTGGTACATCAACGGAAAGCCCTCGTACTCGTTTCCGAGGACCCAATGGGTGGTCATGGTGTGCACGGCCAGCTCGCGCCAGGCTCCGAACCCGGCCGACCCCACTCCGTACTGGTAGAACATCGGCAGCCCGAAGAGGTTCGCCGTCGACCGCACGTTCTCCGGCCGCAACTCGATGTCCGTCAACGGGACCCGCTTGACGAAGACCCGCGTCCCGTCGACGTCCAACTCCGCCGACCTGCCGCCGATGCCGGACCCGAGCGGCGCGACGGCGGCCACGACCTCGCCGAGCCGGTGGTCGCTCAGAAGGGACAGGCGTGTGGCGACGGTCCCGTACGCGGCGAGGCGCGCGGCATGGCACGGGTCCGGGTGGTGCATCGACGGCTCCTCAGTACCCCGAACCAGGGCGTCGGTGATCTCATGAACGCGATCGACCCTATCGGCCCTATCGGCCCTATCGGCCCTATCGGCCCTATCGGCCGAGACAGCCCCTGCATGTCCTCAAAGCCGTCCGAAGGGAGAACTCCGCCGCTACGACAAGACCGCCCGATCCTACGAAGCAGCAGTCAACCTCGGCTCCGCTCCCCCGACCGACGCGCCCCGCCGTGTGGTTCGCCGGCCGGCCCCTCCCCGGAGCGTCGCGCGCCTAAGATCACCGGGAAGCGGGACGGCGGACGAGGCACGGGAGAGGCGGCGGACATGGCGGACGAACGCGTGTACCTGGTGACCGGGGGCGGAACGGGGATCGGGGCGGCGACCGCGCAGTCGTTGGCCCGGGCGGGACACAAGGTGGCGGTGTCCGGGCGCCGCCCCGAGCCGCTGCGGCTGGTCGCCGAGGAGACCGGCGCCCTGCCCGTACCGTCGGACATCGGAGACCCCTCCGCGGTGGCCTCGCTCGTCGAGACGGTGGTCGGCACGTACGGGCGGCTCGACGGTCTGGTGCTCAACGCCGGCATCGGGCGGGGCGGCGGGGTGCGAGAGGTGACTCCGGAGGACTGGGACGAGGTGATGCGGACCAACCTCACCGGTCCCTTCCTGCTGCTGCGCGCGGCGCTCCCGCACCTGCTCGACGCCCGCGGCGCGGTGGTCGCGGTGGCCTCGGTGTCCGCCCTGCGCAACGGCGTCGGGAACGCCGCCTACGCCACCTCCAAAGCGGCGCTGCTCCAGCTGTGCCGCTCGCTCGCGGTCGACTACGGGGGCGCGGGGTTGCGCGCCAACACCGTGTGCCCGAGCTGGGTGCGTACCGACATGGCCGACCGCCGAATGAGCCGGTTCGCCGACGAGGCGGGCCTGGGCGGGAACGGTCTGGAGGCGGCGTACGAAGAGGTGACCCGGGTCCTGCCGGCCGGGCGGCCCGGGGAGCCGCATGAGGTCGCGGAGGCCATCGCCTGGCTGCTGTCGCCCGCCGCCTCGTTCGTGAACGGTGCGGTGCTCACCGTCGACGGCGGCGCGACCGCAATCGACCCGGGCACTCTCGGCTTCGAGTTCCGGCTGGAGCCACGCGTCCCGCGGGCCTGACCGACAGTCACTGCCGACGTGACCGGTCACGTCGGACTCGTCGATCAGCCGGTTCGCATGATTCCGCGCTTCGGCCGGGAACTTGGCATCGATGGAGTCACCGGGCCCGTTTCGGAACACTCGACCGTCCGGAGCGACGCCGAAGCGCTGGAACTCACTGCCAGCACCGCAGGCTTGGAAACGCGGGGCCTGGGCCTGAGTCTGTCACTGCGTCAGGTGGCCCCATGTCTCGGGTCCGACGATGCCGTCGACCGCTATGGCGACGCGTTCCTGGAATTCGCGTACTCGGCCGTCGGTGACGGGACCGAACTGGCCGTCGACCTCCAGCTGCAGGTCCGGAAGGTGATCGTTGAGCAGCCGTTGGAGCTTCCGTACGGCCGGCCCGTGAGAGCCCTGTTGCAGGGTGGGAGCGCCGGCAGCGGCTTCCTCCGCCCGCTCTCCGCCGGAGAGCATCCCCCAGGTCTGCGGGCCCACCACACCGTCGACGGTGATTTCGACACGTCGCTGGTACTCCCGCACCCGGGCATCCGTCGCGGGCCCGAAATCCCCGTCCACGGCCAGAGAAGGCAGATCAGGCACGTGCTCGTTCAGCAGCCGCTGCAGCTTCCGCACCGCTTCACCCTGAGAACCCTGAGAAAGCGTGGGAGTGTCGCCACCGTTCGAGACGGCGGAGACGACGTTCCAGTCGTAGAAGAGCTCGTAGTCGCCTCCGTGTTCCTTGATCCTCAGCGACTGCTGGCTGCCGACCCCGACCTGGCCGGCGATGGACGCGCGATCCGGAACGGTCAGAATGATGGGAACGGGGGTGAAGATGTCATCCTCCAGGCCTTCGCGGATCAGGTCGACCAGCGCGTCCCAGGCCGCCCCGACGAGTGCGCCGACAGTGAACCCGACCAGGGTTCCGATACCGGGCACAGCCGATCCGATGGCCGCGCCGACCGCCTGGGCGGCGGCCGCGGCGGCCGCGGTCTGGACAGCCTTCTCGATCTTGGAGCCGAACTCGTCCTGCAGTTTCTGGAAGTCCTCGGCGAGATCACCGTGGTCCTGCTCCACGAAGAAGAGGGTCACCGTGTACGTGCGCGGGAAGTCGCCTGGCCGCTGCAGGTCGAAATCCATCAGGACGTGCGGATGGATCTTCCACGCCCCGCGAATGGCATTGTCGGAAACGTCTCCGATGCGTGGTGTGCGGATGAGGTTCACGACAGGCTTCCTGTCCGGGCCGATCGTGACGGACGAGGAGTCGAGTCCGGTGGCCGACATGAAAACGCTGTCGTTGGCCCCTTCGAGAAATTCGTCGGTGGAGTCGTGCTCGATGAAGTAGCGCAGTCGGAACTGAAGGCGCTGCGGTGTGTCAGCCATGGACTTCCCCTTTCGAACAGGCTGTTGCGCGCGCCACCCCGCTACTCTCATGGCTTTTCACCTGGGAACCACGCCACTCGGTTCCCAGGACATCAGAACCGGTTCGCCGACGGCGGGCGTAGCGAGCCGAGGGGCGTTCCCCTGCGTGCTGCCGGGCTGGGTGTGAAGCGTCACTGACGGGAGAAGTCGCACCTGCGCGAGGCAAAGCATCTCGAAGGCCCGGGCGCAACTAGGCGAGTACAAGCTCTACCTTTAAGGCTATCCGCCGTTGGAGTCGATGGCATCTGGACGGACCGTTCAGCACTCCCTTGCCGGGGCCGCCGCTCACGGTGATGACCGCACCGCCCGCGTTGCGCACCGCGTCGTTGCCGCAGGCGGGCACATGGCGGGCCGCGGCAACAGCGAGCTTTTCCAAGCCGGCGGTGTTGAAAGTGAGTTGGACAGTCCTGCGCAACGACGCCGCGGACCAGGCCTTCGGCACCCTCGAGTCCGATTCGTGCCAGGACGCCCTCCCCTCGCGCAGCTGGATGGACGCGGGCCGGACCGAGCGGCCCTGGAGGCTCGGCGGGTTCGCCACCCAGTGCACGAGCGGCTCCCAGGCGTTCGGCCCGGAGGCCGGGTTCTCGGCCGCCAGGGGCTTGGCAGGGTGGCCTCGACTGCCTACCGTACGAGCAGAACATGAGCCTGACTCACATTTGAGGAACCGCGTGATCACTCATCACTCCGAAGCGCGCCTCTGGCTTCTGAGCACTCCCGGCACCTCCTACGCCTTCCGGTTGGATGCCGGTGACGTCCCCCGGCACGTGCACTGGGGCCGACCGCTGAGCCTGGAGCAGGCCGTCTCGGTCGCGGCCGAACGCCCCGCCGAGGACCCCGGCGCCGACGATCGCGGCGTGGAATACGGGGTGGAGGGTGGTCTGCGGTTCGGACCGCCGTCCCTGACCGTCCGGTTCGACGACGGCGTCCGCGGCTTCGAGTGGCGGTTCGTCTCGCACACGGTCGAGGAGGACCTGCTCACGCTCTCCTTCACCGACCGTGTCCGCTCCCTCGATCTCGACCTCAACTACCGGGTCCGGGAGAGCCATGACCAGATCGAGCGCTGGGCCGTCCTCACCGCGGGCGAACCGGTCGACGTGCTGTGGTTCGACTCCGCCGCCTGGACGCTGCCCGCCCGCGACGACTACCGGGCCAGCCGCGCGGTGGGCGAACGGGGCCGGGACTTCCGACTCGGGCGCGACCGGGTGCCCGTCGGGGAGACCGTGTTCACCAGTCGCCTCGGCATCACGGGACACCGGACCCCGGCTGATGCTCGACGCGCAGGACGCCGCCGAAGAGCACGGCGAGGTCCGGAGCGCGACCCTGGCCTGAAGCGGCAGCCGCCGGATCACCCCGCGTCGCGCCCCCTACGACCGCGCCTCCCGGACCGGCGGATCCGGCCCGTGGTGCGCGGTGGCGTCCAGTACCGGCTGGAGCGCGATGCCGTGCAGTACCTCACCGAGGACGAAGTCGTCGTCTTCCAGTTCCGGCCGTCCGCGTCCGACCGGCCGGTCGCCCGCACCCGGCTGAGGGGCCTCGACCCCGATGCCCGCCACCGGGACGAGGCCACCGGTGCCGTCCACGCGGACGCCGTGCTGCTCGGCCACGGTCTGCCGCCGTTGCCGCCCTTCGACCGGACGAGCGCACTCGTCCACCTCAGGAGAGTGCCCCGATGAGCCTCGCCACCGAACGGTCCGATTCCCTCGCCGAGCCCGTCCGCACGGTCGGCCGCGGTTGGATCACCCTGTACGTCCTGGGCAATGTCGGCTTGTTCGTCCCGCTCCTGGTGCCGACCACGATCCTGATGCCCGAGCAGATCGCACAGATCGATCCGGCGGGAAAGGTGGGCAGTTACGCCTGGGTCAGCGCGATGGGCGCGATCTCGGGAATCGTCCTCGCGCCGCTGGCCGGCGCCCTCAGCGACCGCACCACCAGCCGGTTCGGCCGGCGCCGGCCGTGGATGGTCATCGGCTCCCTGGTCTACATGGCGGCGCTGGTCTTCCTCGGTGTCCAGACGACGGTGACCGGCGTCGCGATCGGCTCCTTCGTCCTGTCCGCCGCCTGCATGATCATCGGTGCGGGCCTGTCCCCCGTGGTGCCCGACCAGGTCCCCATCGGTCAGCGGGGCGTGGTCCTCGGCTGGGCCATGGCCCCGCAGGCCGGCGGCCTGATCGCGGGCGGACTGCTGGTCGGCCTGGTAGCGAGCTTCTCCGCGCAGTACCTGCTGCTGGCCGCACTGCCCCTGCTGATCCTGCTGTTCGCGACCACCATGAAGGATCCGCCGCTTCCCGTCGGGCACCGCGAGCCGTTCTCCCTGCGCGCCTTCCTGGACGGCTACCGGATCAGCCCGCGCGAGCACCCCGACTTCATCTGGGCGATGAGCTCCCGGTTCGCCATGGGCCTCGGGTACGGCCTCGGCACGCTCTACCTGCCGTACTTCCTGGACGACGTGCTGCACTACGAGCAGTTGTTCCCCGGTCGGTCGACCGAGGACGGCCTGCTCATCGTGATCGGCGTCAACTGCCTCGCCACGGTCTCGACGGTCGTGCTCGGCGGCTGGCTCTCCGACAAGCTGGGCCGGCGGCGCCTGCCGGTCTTCCTCGGCGGCATCACGATGGCCGTCGCCGCGATCACCCTCGCCGTGTCGCCCACGTGGACCGTGACGCTGGTCGCGGCCGTGATCCTGGGGCTGGGCTACGGCGTGTACCTGGCCGTCGACACCGCCTTGATCACCGAGGTGCTCCCCGCCTCGGCGGACCGCGGCAAGGACATGGCCCTGGCCAACCTGATGACTTCCCTGCCGTTCGTCCTGGTTCCCCCCATCGCCTCGGTCACGCTCGGCAGTCTGGGCGGCTACCGCTCGCTGTTCCTCTGCTCCGCGGGCATGGCCGCACTGGGCGCGGCCATGGTCTGGAAGGTCAGGGGCGTCCGCTGAGCCGGGCCGGCGGGTGTCATGCGAGCCGGTCGTTCAAATAGCTGATGAGGACGCGTTTGCACTCGGCGATCAGCCGGGCGTCGCCCTGCGGATCGGTGGCGAACGCCAGTTTCAGCACGCTGTCCGCGCACTCGAGCGCCACCCGTACGGCGATGTCGAGTTCGGCGTCGTCCTGTCCCCCGGACAGGGAGGCGGTGAGGGAGCGCAGCCGGCCGGCGACCGCGGTGTTGTTGTCCAGGGTCGGCTCCAGGACGTGGTCCTGCCCCACGGCGCCGAAGTCGACCACGCCGAACCCGGCGATCGTCCGGCGCATGGTGACGAACTCGTCGACGGTCACCTCCACGATGCCCGGGACGCCTTCCGGCTCCTCGCGCTCGAAGCGGCCCGCGACCCGCGCCACGAACGACTCCAGGTTGCGGACGGCGAGCGCGCCGATCAGCCCCTCCCGGTCGGAGAAGAACTGGTAGAGGGTGCCGATGGGCACGTCGGCCCTGCGGGCCACCTCCTTGGTGGTCAGCGCGGCATAGCCGACCTCGTCCAGGAGTTGGGCGCAGGCGTCCAGCAGGCGTTCGAAGCGCTCGGCGCTGCGCTTCTGGACCGGCATCCTGCGCAGCGTTCCTGCGTTGCGGTCTTGATTCACGCTTCCATCATCCCACCCGAGAAGTTAACGTGAGCCCTGCTCATGTTTCAGGAGGCCAGACGTGACACTGAACCATCTCCCCGCCGACTTCGTCTGGGGCGTCTCGACGGCGTCGTACCAGATCGAGGGTGCCACCGAAGAGGACGGCCGCGGGCCGTCGGTATGGGACACCTTCACCGCCCGACCGGGCACGGTCCGCGACGGGCACACCGGTGACGTGGCCTGCGACCACTACCACCGGTACGAGGAGGACATCGCGCTGATGGCCGAAGCGGGCCTCACCGGCTACCGCTTCTCCATCGCCTGGCCCCGGATCCAGCCGACCGGCACGGGCAAGGCCAACCCGCAGGGCCTGGACTTCTACGACCGGCTGGTCGACGGTCTGCTCGCACGCGGCATCGAACCCGTCCCGACCCTCTACCACTGGGACCTCCCGCAGGGCCTGGAGGACGGCGGCGGCTGGCTGAACCGCGACACCGCGTACCGCTTCGCCGAGTACGCCGCCCTCATGGCCGACCGGCTGGGCGACCGCGTCCAGAAGTGGATCACGCTCAACGAGCCGTTCATCCACATGGTCTGGGGCTACGGTCTCGGTACCCACGCGCCGGGCCGCGCCCTCTTCCTGGACTGCCTCCCCGTCGCCCACCACCAACTGCTGGGCCACGGGCTGGCATTGGGAGAGCTGCGGGCGCGCGGCCTCCAGGTGATGATCGCCAACAACTGCACCCCGGTCTGGCCCGCCTCGGACACCGCCGCCGACCGCGACGCCGCAGGCGCCTACGACGCCCTGCACAACCGCCTGTTCAACGACCCGATCCTCACGGGCAGCTACCCCGACCTGTCGGCCTTCGGCGCGGACGCCACCCTGGGCGGCTCCGTACAGGACGGTGACCTCGAACTGATCTCGGCCCCCTTGGACGCGCTCGGCATCAACTACTACAACCCGACGCGGATCCAGGCGCCGACGTCGGAAGGGCTGCCCTTCGAGGAGGCCCCCATCGAGGGATACCGCCGCACCGCCTTCGGCTGGCCCGTCGCCCCCGACGGCCTGCGGGAACTGCTCGTCACCCTCAAGGAGCGCTACCCGGCACTCCCGCCCGTCTACATCACCGAGAACGGCTGCTCCGTCGAGGACGTCGTCGACGCGGACGGCACCGTCCTCGACCTCGACCGCATCGACTACCTGGACACCCATCTGCAGGCCGTCGACGCCTCCGTGGCCCAAGGCGTGGACGTACGGGGCTACTTCACCTGGACCCTGATCGACAACTTCGAGTGGGCCGAGGGCTTCCACCAGCGCTTCGGCCTCGTCCACGTCGACCACGACACCCAGGTCCGCACCCCGAAGGCGTCCTTCGCGTGGTACCGCGACCTCATCCGCGCCCAGCGCGGTTGAGCCGCCCCTCCAGGTCAACCCACTGAAGATCCGCCGCCGCACGTGGTCCGGCCGAAGGCGCCGGTCGCGGTGGCGCGTTGGACGTGCTTGCCGCGTACGGACAGGGTGCAGCTGGCCGTACCGCCCTTCTCGCCGAGGGTGACGTCGACGATCGGCGAGGCGCCGAGCGGAACGCTCACGGTCTTCCGCCAGGGCAGGCCGACACGCGTGACGACGTGCGCCTCGTCGCCACCGGACCCCCGGTAGGAGACGTCGGCCGCGCCCTCGCCGAGCACCTCGTAGGTCACGTCGTAGGTCGCCTCGGCGGTGGACGTCGCGGCCCGCTCGCCCGCGGCTTCGTCCTCGGTTCCGGTGCCGAGGAATCCGTACGCGACGAACACGCCGCATGCGAGCAGCAGAGCCGCGGCGAGGGCTGCGCCGACGCGATCGCTGCGGTCGACGCGGCGATTCGGTTCTTCGGTCGTCCGCATGTGGCAGCACCTTCCGTCGAGGAATCGGATTGGGTTATACACCACCGGATTCGATGGACGCCAGGCAATGGAAATGTCGGGCAAGGCGGCCCCAATCACCAACGGTCGGTCAGCGAAATGCCCTTAATGGGCTCGTGGTTGACGACACATCAGTTGCGTGGTGAAGAATCCCACCGCCCGCGATCGAAGCTCCTGCAAGGCCACTTCCCCGTACGGGGGACGTGGCCTGGTTTGCCATGCCTTGAGGCGCTTCGGTCGATGTCAGGTCCATCGAAGAGGGGAATGGCGTGAAAGCGAGATACGGGCCGGCGATAGCCTGCCTCGTGGTTTCGGCGGTTGTCGGCACCATGCTTCCACAAGTTGCTTATGCCGCACCGGTTTCAACCGATGACGGCAAGGGAATAGCCGATACTTTCGCCGGCTGGTTCGCAGAGGACGAAAGCGAGGGCGGGCCGGAACAGCCGTCGACCGGCGGGTCCCCGGTACTGCCGAGCCGGGAGAAGCTGCCGCAGGGCAAGGCGACCGGAAAGCCGCAGCGGGTCAAGGAACTGACGGACCGCCGCACGTCGAACGCCCGGTACTGGAAGTTGTCCGACGGGCGCGTGCAGGCCGAAGTATCGGCGGAGCCGACGGCGTACCGGTCGGGGAAGTCGTGGAAGGACATCGACCCGACGGTCACGGCGGCCGGGTCCGGGGGCTTCGCCTTCACCAACACCACGAACGTCGCACGCACGTCCTTCGGCGCCGATGCGGCGAGGCTGCTGCGCTTCGAGGCCGGCAGCGGTCACGCGGTGACCCTGGGCCTGGAGGGCGCGGGCACGCTCGCCCCCGTCGCCAAGGGCGACACCGTCACGTACAAGGACGCCGTGGCCGGCGCGGACCTGACGTACCAGGTGGGTCCGGGGCGGGTGAAGGAGAACATCGTCCTGGACGCCCGGCCGGCCGGCCCGGTGACGTTCACGTTCACGCTGGACGCGGGCGGGCTGACGCCGAAGGCCGGCAAGGACGGCTCGATCCGGTTCTACGGCGAGGGCGCGGATCCGGTCCTCGTCGTTCCGGCCGCGTTCATGACGGACGCGAAGAAGGACGCCTCCTCGCCGTACGGCACCGGGCACAGCTCCACAGTCGAGCAGAAGCTCGTCCGGTCGGGCAGCGGCTGGAAGCTGACGGTCACGCCGGACGCCAAGTGGCTCGCCGCGCCGGAGCGGCAGTACCCGGTCACGATCGACCCGACGATCTCGATCGCGCCGACGCCGAGCACGGCGCAGGACGTGATGATCTCCTCGGACGATCCGGCCGAGAACTACGACGGGAACTGGCGGCTGTCGGTCGGCAACACCAGCACCGGCGCGTCGCGCGCCCTGCTGCGGTTCCCGCTGACCGGCGTCCCGGCCGGCACCACGCTGGACTCGGCCGATCTGAAGCTGTACTACGACCAGACCCACACCACCGGTGACACCGAGGTCCAGCTGGAGGCGCACCGCGCCACGCAGGCGTGGACCGAGGACAAGGCCACCTGGAACAGCGCGAGCGCGCTCACGGGCGAGCTGTCGGGCACGTCGGTCGTGGTGGACGACGGCGACGCCGGACGGACGGCCGCCGTCGGCGCCTGGCCGGCTTCGGGCAACACCGCGTACACGCAATACGCGGTGAACCAGGACTACCTGTACAACAAGGACTCGGTCGCGGGTGACACGTACACCTGGCAGCCGAACCTTCCCGAGGACGGCACCTACCAGGTCGAGGCGCACTACGTCCCGGCCTCGGATCGCGCCACCAGCGCGCCGTACACCGTCACGTACGACGGCGGGTCGAAGACGTACACGGTCGACCAGCAGGCCGGCACGGCCGGGGTCTGGAAGACACTGGGCTCCCACCCGTTCAAGGCGGGCACGCTCGGCAAGATCGCCCTGGGGGACGGTCCGGCCTCGACGAGCACCTCGGTGATCGCGGACGCCGTCCGGTTCACCAAGGGCGGTGCGGTCACCAAGAAGCCGGGCGAGCTCAACACCTGGCACTCCTTCCCGGTGACGAAGACGGTCCAGCAGTGGATCGACGGCACCTACACGAACAACGGCTTCGTCATCAAGGCCGGCGACGAGTCCGCGAACGGCCCGAAGGGCGGACCGCGGTACGAGGGCAGCGAGTACGGGTACGGCGGCGAGACCGCCAACTACCCCCGCCTCGTCATGACCTTCGGGCGTCAGGGCGTCGACCTCGCGAACCCGACCACCGTCCACGACACGGGCGCGGAGCTGTCCTGGTCGGCGTACCAGGACCCGGACCCCATCGGGACCGGCGACGACATCGCCGAGTACCAGGTCCACCGCTCCGTCAACCAGGCCTTCACCCCGTCGGCCGCCACCCTCGTCGCACCCGTCGCGTCCACGGCGACCTCGTTCACGGACACGAGCGCCGTGCCGACGAAGGCCGACGACCCCGACCCGTTCGGCCGCGCGTACTACTACATGGTCGCGGTCAAGACGAAGGACGGGCAGGTCCTCGCCGCACCCAGCCGGCTCGTGCGGCTGCCGAAGGCGGGCCGGACGACGAAGGTGCTGGACGCGACGCAGGACACCACCCTGTCCTCCGCCCGGCCCACGTCCCTCCTCGACACGATCGACGACGGCGGCCCGAAGAACTGGCTCAGTGTCGGCAACAACTCCGCCACCTACGGCGACACCCGCGCCGTGCTGAAGTTCCCGGCCCTGGGCATCCCCACCACCGCGCGCGTCCTCGAAGCCGACGTGCGCCTGTGGAGCACCCAGACCTCCACGGACACCGCCGGCGCGGTCTACGAACTCCGCCCGCTGACGCGTGACTTCGACGAGGCCGGCGCGACCTGGGTCAAGGCCGACGCGGCCACGAACTGGGCCACCGCGGGCGGTGACTTCGGCGCGGTGGCGAGTGACACCGGGGCCAAGACGAACGACCCGTCGCGGCACAACTGGACGGTCACCTCGCTCGCGCAGTCCTGGGTGACGACTCCGTCGACCCAGCGGGGCGTGGTCCTCAAGATGGCCGACGAGGCCGCGCAGCAGGAGCGGACCCTGTTCCTCTCCTCCGAGGGCACCGAGCAGCGCCTGCGGCCCAGGATCGCGGTCACGTACGTCGACTCGACGACCGAGTCGACGTACTACGCGCCGCAGACCCCGGCCCGGATCACCCCGAACAGCGACCACACCGTCGAGTTCACCCTCACCAACACCACCACCTCCGTCTGGAAGGCCGGCACCCACGCCCTGAGCTATCGGTGGGCGCTCCCGGACGGCACGGACGCCACGACCGGCGGCAACCAGCTCCAGACGGCCCTGCCCGCCGACCTGCTGCCCGGCGACTCGGTCACCCTGCAGGCCCGGCTCCGCGCACCCATCAACTCCGGCTCCGGCAGCAAGCGCACCGAGTACGCCCTCACCTGGGACGTCCGGGACACCGCGGCGGGCACCTGGCTGTCCGGGACGGGCGGTCCGGCCGGGCTCCGGCAGAACGTCACCGTCGAGGACCCGACCTCGGACCAGCTCGGCCTGGAGAAGTTCTCCTCGTACAACGGCAAGAACACCGGCGCGGGTTCGTCGCTGATGAACAACACCGCCGTCGGGAACACCGTCTGGCAGTACAACGCCCTCAGCAACCCGGGCCGCGGCCTGAACACCTTCGTCCGCTTCGCCTACAACACCCAGGACACCTCGGACACCGTCGCCGGTCACGGCTGGTCCGTGCAGGCCGCGGGGCCGATCCGGCTCGGCGCCCCGCTGGACTTCCACCCGAACCCGAACCCGCGGGAGGTGCGGCTGCCCGACGGGGACGGCACCACCCACGTCTTCCGGGTACAGCCGGACGGCACGTGGAAGGCACCGGCCGGCGTCCACTTCCGGCTGTCGGCCAAGCCGGGCCTCGACTGCACCCCGGCGAAGGACCCGATCCCGGACGCCTGGACGCTGACGCGTCCGGACGGCACCCGGTTCCTCTTCGGCTGCGACGGCTACCAGACGTCCGTCGTCGACAAGAACGGCAACACCCAGACGTTCACGTACGAGGAACGCAAGTCGAACAACAAGCCGACCAAGTTCCTCACGTACATCACCGATCCCGCCGGGCGGCAGACGCTCACCGCCACCTACTACACCAAGGCGGACGCCGGCAGCCCGAAGGTCGTCGACCACCTGAAGTCGATCACCGACGTCTCGGGTCGCAAGCTGGCCTTCGAGTACTCCGACAAGGGACTGCTCACCAAGCTGACCGACGGCGCGGGCTCGTCCCAGCCGAAGGTCTTCGGCTTCACGTACGACGCCGAGCAGGGCAACAAGAACGTCAAGCTGGTCCGGATCACCGACCCGCGCGGCAACGCCACCGCTCTCGACTACTACTACCCGAGCGAGGGCGACGACCCGAAGTACCACTGGTGGACCCAGTCCATCACCGACCGCATCGGCGGCGCCACGCAGTTCCGGTACGCCGCGGACACCACCGACACCCGCTTCACGTCCACGGTGGTCACGGACGCCGAGGGTCACGACGCCACGTACGTCACCGACGACTTCGGTCGTCCGGTGCGGTCCGTCAACGCCAAGTCGCAGCAGACCGAGCTGGCGTGGGACGCGGACAACAACGTCACGTACATGGAGGAGAACAACGGCGCCGTCACCGCGTACTGCTACGACCCGCTGACCGGCTACCCGCTGTGGAAGCGCACCGCGGAGCACAACAAGGCCGGGGTCCCGCCGCAGAGCGACTGCGCGCCCGGCAAGTACCCGGCCGACGCCCAGAAGTTCGAGTACGTCAAGCGACTGGACGGATACTCCTCCGACCTGTACCGCAAGACGTCGCCGGAGGGCCGCGCCTGGCAGTTCGGCTATGACGCCTTCGGCAACCTGAAGACGGTCACCGACCCGAAGGGCGTCGCGACGCCCACCGCGGGCGACTACACGACCACGTACGAGTACGACGCCCACGGCCAGCTCACCAAGGCCACCGACGCCAACGGCCACTCCACGGTCAACAGCGAGTTCACGCCGACCGGTTACCCGGCGAAGATCACGGACGCCCTCGGCGGCAGCACGGGCTACGAGTACGACGTGCGCGGCAAGGTCACCCGGACGACCGACGCGCTGGGCCACCGCACCACGCAGACGTACGACGCGTACGGCCGGCCGCTGATCAGGACGGCGCCGAGGGACCAGGCCGCGGGTGACCTGATCACCGTTCCGGCCCCCGACTACGACGCCAACGACAACGTCACCAAGGCGATCGCGCCCACCGGTGCCGTCTCCACGGCGGCCTACGACGCGGCCGACCAGCTCACCGACGCCACCTCGCCGCAGGACACGCCGACCGCGCCGCTGCGCCGGACGGTCTACACCTACGACAAGACCGGCCACCTGAAGACCACGACCGAGCCGAAGGGCGTGGCCACGCCCGGGATCCCGGACGACTACACCACCACCCAGAACTACGACGAGATCTACCAGCTCGCCTCGGTGGTCAACGCCCTCGGCGAGAAGATCACGTACACGTACGACGAGGTGGGCAACAACGTCAAGGTCGTCGACCCGAAGAAGAACCGGACGGCCGACCCCGACGACTTCTCGTCGAAGATGACCTACGACCTGGAGCACCGGGTCACCTCGGTCACCGACCCGCTGGGCAACGTGACGCGCCGCGCCTACGACAAGGACGCGCTGGTCGTCGCCGACACGGACCCCGACGGGAACACCACCTACTCCGGCTACGACGAGCGGGGCCGCAAGACCGAGCAGAGGGTTCCGCACGCGGGCTCCGGCGCCGGCACCACCTACCGCACCACCCGCTACGAGTACGACCAGGTCGGCAACGCCACCCGCGTCATCACCCCGCGGGGCACGGAGACCGCGAACGCCGACGACTTCACCAGCCGTACCGAGTACGACGAGCTGAACCGGCCGGTCAAGCAGTACCTGCCGTACGACCCGTCGGACACCCGCTACAACAACCCGAACGTCTACACGCAGACGTTCTACGACGCGGCCGGCCGCGTCACCCGGACCTCGCAGCCGCCCTCGCAGGGCCAGACGGTCCGCAACGACACCGAGTTCACCTACTACGACAACGGATGGACCAAGAGCTCCACCGACCCGTGGGACATCCGGACGAGCTACGAGTACGACGACCTGGGACTGCAGACCTCCAGGACGCTCAGCTCCGCCGGTGGGTCCGTCAGCCGCACCATGGGCTGGAGCTACTACCCGAACGGCAAGCTGAAGGAGAAGACCGACGACGGCGTGCCGGTCGGCACCGCGGTGCCGCTCGTCGACAACTCCGACGTCCAGCACACCGGTTCCACCGGTACCTGGACCACGGCGAACCTCACCGGGCAGCAGGGCTTCGACCACCGCGTGCACGCGGCCGGAGCCGGGACGGACGCGTACTCCTGGACGCTGAACATCCCGAAGAACGGCAAGTACACCGCGTACGTGAAGTTCCCGCAGGTCGCGGGCGCCAGCAAGACCGCCAAGTACAAGGTCACCCACACCGCCGGCAGCACCGACCGCACGGTCGACCAGTCCACCGCGGCGGGCACCTGGGTCAGCCTCGGCACGTACGACTTCGCCCAGGGCAACGCGGCGAAGCTGGAGCTGTTCCAGGCCGCCGACGGCAAGGTCGTGGCCGACGGGGTCAAGCTGGTGCGCGACCTCACCGGCGACATCGACGCGGAGAAGCACCACTTCCGCTACGCCTACGACCTGAACGACAACCTCTCGCTGATCGACGACCTGTCGTCCGGCGCCGAGGTCGACACGTACACGATCGCCTACACCGGTCTGAACCGGGTGTCCGGGATCACCGAGACCCTGGCCGGCCAGCAGAAGACCAGCACGACCTACACCTACGACGCCAACGACCAGCCCGAGAGCATCACCCACCCCGACCAGTACTCGAAGTACACCTACGACCTGAGGGAGAAGGTCAAGACGGTCTCGGTGGGCACCTCGCCCACGGACACCGACCCCAAGGTCACCTCGTACACCTACACCGACCGCGGTGAGTCGCTGCGGGAGACCAAGGACAACGGCAACACCGTCGACTTCGACTACTTCCTCGACGGCGCGGTCAGGACCAGCGCGGAGAAGAAGGCCGACGGCACGCTCGTCGCCTCGCACACCTACGCCTACGACGCCAACGGCAACAAGGCGCAGGACGCGGCGAAGAAGATGAACGCCGACAACCACGCGGCGTACCTCGAGTCCACCACCGCGTACACCTACGACCCGGTCGACCGGATCGCCAAGTCGGTGAAGACCGGCAACGGCGCCGCCACGGAGACGTACGTCCACGACGACAACGCCAACGTCGTCCAGCAGACCGTCGGCGGCACCGCCACGGACTTCCGCTACGACCGCAACCGGCTCCAGACGTCGACCACCGCGGGATCCGTCACCTCCTTCAACTACGACCCGCTGGGTCGTCAGGAGTCGACGTCCCAGGACGGGCAGATCGTCTCGCGCAGCGTCTACGACGGCTTCGACCACGTCGTCGAGTCCCAGCAGCGGGACGGCACCGGCGCGATGAAGTCGACGAAGTACACCTTCGACCCGCTCGACCGCACCTCGTCGAAGACCGCGGACGGCAAGACCACCGACTACCGCTACCTCGGCCTCTCCCAGGAGGTGCTGACCGAGGAGGTGGCCGGCAAGCTCACCAAGTCCTACCAGTACAGCCCGTGGGGCCAGCGGCTGTCGCAGGTCAAGCACAACGAGAACGGGACGACCGAGGACGCCTACTACGGCTACAACAGCCACACGGACGTCGAGACGCTGACCGACGCCGGCGGCGACACCAAGGCCACCTACGGCTACACGGCCTACGGCAACGAGGACTCGTCGGAGTTCACCGGCATCGACAAGCCGGACGCCTCCGACCCGACGAAGGAGGAGTACAACTCCTACCGCTACAGCGCCAAGCGGTGGGACGCCGGGTCCGGTACGTACGACATGGGATTCCGTGACTACGACCCGGGGCTGAACCGCTTCACCAGCCGGGACATGTACAACGGGGCCCTGGCCGACATGGGCCTGGGCAGCGACCCCTTCACCGGCAACCGCTACGCCTTCACCGGCGGCAACCCGATCAGCAACGTCGAGATCGACGGCCACTTCTTCGCCCTGGCGATCCCGGTGATCGCCGTGGCCTTCGTCGCGGCGGTCGTGGTGACCGTCGCCATCATCGCCGTCGCCGCGGCCGTCGAGTACGTCGTCAACGAGGTCCGGGAACGGATCGACGAGGCCCGGGAGGACGACACCGCCGACGAGCCCGCACCGGACCCGCGGCGCCTTCCGCGGCCCCAGCCCGAGCCGGACAACGACGACGACGACCGTTCGGGTTGCGGCGACGGCTGGATCAAGTACGGCGACCGGGACGCGGCCAACGGCAACCGGGCCACGGCTGCCGAGGCCTGCCTGACCAAGGAGTACCTGAAGAACAACAAGGGAACCGGCGTGGGTTCCAACCCCCCGGGATACGAGTGGGCGCAGGACTACGCCAAGGGCAAGGGCCTCGACGCGCAGAAGAACGTCAACGCGTGCCACCTCATCGGCAACAAGCTGGCGGGCAAGGGAGTCCTGGCGAACCTCTCCCCGTGCGCTCGCGGTGCCAATGCCAAGCAGATCGGCTCCACGCAGGGCGAAGAGCACATGAGGGCGTACGAACTGCAGGTCTACAACGCCGTGATGGCGGGCCAGGACGTCATGTACACCGTGTCGCCCCGTTACGACGGCAACAGGACGGTGCCGACCGGCTACGACATGTCGGCGTACGGCGTGAATCCTGACGGTTCGGTAGGAATCAACTTCCAGGTGTTCATCCCGAACACACTCAGCACGGGAGACAATCTCGGCACACAGAGCAGCGGCGGTTCGCCGGTACCCACGGGGAGCACCCCATGACGGGAACCGCAGCGGACCGCACGGAAACGGAGCGAGGCACCGATGAGTGAGCCGACCGACCTGGACGCCCTGCGCCGGCTGATGCCGCCGCCGAAGGACGGGGACACGACGGTCGACTGGGCCGCCCTCGCCGAGACCTGGGGCAAGCCGTTCCCCGACGACTTCCGGCGCTACATGGAGGTCTACGGGGCCGGCGCGGTGCAGAAGTACCTGTCGATCGGCAGGCCGGAGCCCAAGGTGCCGCTGGAACAGGCCCCGCGGGACGGCATGGTGATCGAGACGGCGAACGCCGAGGCCGACTGGGAGACGGAGGAGAAGACGCCCGAGCTCGAGGGCACTTCTCCGGTGCTGATCACCTGGGGGGTCTCCGCCACCGCGGACATGCTGTGCTGGGACGCGTCGAACGACGATCCCGCCCAGTGGCCCGTCGTGGTCTACCACCGCAACGACATGCTGTGGAGTCGCTACGACTGCGGGATGGTGGAGTTCCTCGTCCGGAACTTCCGTGCCGAATGGCCGGAGAACCCCCTGGGCGGCGAGTTCCTCTGGGACGTGAGTGAGGTGACGTTCCAGGCGCAGGGCTGACGCCCCGCAGTGTGTGCGAGACGCTCGGCCGGGCTGCCCGGCCGAGCGTTTCGCGTGAGCGGTGGTGTGACGCTTCAGGCCGCGTGGGCGCGGGCCCGCACCTTCGCGGGCC